>NZ_JBSHDN010000215.1:0-10403 GCF_053616335.1 Nocardiopsis sp. NPDC055824 | reverse complement strand
GCCCCCTTCCGGAGCCCTGGGGATCAGGCGCCGTAGATGTCGTCGATCTCCTTGCTCCACTGCTTGCTGACCACGTGCCGCTTGACCTTCAGGGAGGCGGTCATCTGGCCGCTCTCCTCGGTGAAGTCGCTGGGCAGGATCTTGAACTTCTTGATGCCCTCGGCCTTGGACACCGCGTTGTTGGCGTTGTCCACGGCCTCCTGGACGGCGGCGTTGAGGTCCGGGTCCCCGGTCAGGTCCGCGATCTCGCCGGTCTTGCCGTTCGCCTCCTTCCACTGCGCGAACGACTCCGGGTCGATCGTGATCAGCGCGGCGATGAACTTGCGGTTGTCGCCGACCACCATGCACTGGCTGACCAGGGCGTTGGCGCGGATGCGGTCCTCCAGGACGGCAGGGGCGACGTTCTTGCCGCCCGCCGTCACGATGATCTCCTTCTTGCGCCCGGTGACGCTCAGGAAGCCGTCGTCGTCGAGGGTGCCGAGGTCGCCCGTGCGGTAGAAGCCGTCCTCGGTGAAGGCCTCCTTCGTGGCCTTCTCGTTCTGCCAGTAGCCGACCATGATGTGGTCGCCCTTGAGGAGGATCTCGCCGTCGTCGGCGATCTTCACGGTGGTGCCGGGCAGGGGCTGGCCCACGGTGCCGATCTTGTTGAACTCGGGGCTGTTGACCGAGGTCGGCGCGGTCGTCTCGGTGAGGCCGTAGCCCTCGATGATGGTGAAGCCGATGCCGCGGAAGAAGTGGCCGAGGCGGGCGCCCAGGGCCGAGCCGCCGGAGACGGCGTAGTCGGCGTTGCCGCCGAGCGCGGCGAGCAGCTTGCCGTAGACCAGCTTGCCGAACAGCTTGTGCTTGAGCTTCAGCCCGAGCGGGATCTGCCCGGTGGGGAGCGCCTTGCTGTAGGCGATGGCGGTCTCGGCGGCGGCGTTGAAGATCTTGCCCTTGCCCTCGGCCGTCGCCTTCTGCTCGGCCTTGGTGTAGACCTTCTCGAACACGCGGGGGACCGCGAGGAGGAAGGTCGGCCGGAAGACGGAGAACTGCTCGATCAGCTCCGGACCGGTGGACGGGAAGTGGCCGAGGGTCGCCTTGCCCTCGACGACCATCACCTGGACGAAGCGGGCGAAGACGTGGGCCAGGGGCAGGAAGAGGAGGGTGGAGGGGTTCTCCTTCCCGCGCAGCACCTGCTTGGCGGGGCCCGCGAGGGCGTTGTGGGCGATGAAGAGGAAGTTGCGGTGCGTGAGCTCGCAGCCCTTCGGGCGGCCGGTGGTGCCCGAGGTGTAGATGAGGGTGGCGATGTCGTCGACCTTGACGGCGGTGCGTCGCTTCTCCAGCGCCTCGTCCGCGACCTCGGTCCCGCTGGAGCGCAGCTCCGCGAACTCGGGGCCGTCGAAGCGCCAGACGGGGCCGAGGGCGGGAGCCTTGGCGCGGATCGACTCGACGCGCTCCGCGTGGTCCCCGGTCTCCACGAAGGCGGCCTTGGCGGCGGAGTCGGAGAGGATCCACTCGATCTGCTCGGCGGAGGAGGTCTCGTAGATCGGGACGGTCACACCGCCGACGGACCAGATCGCGTAGTCGACGACGGTCCACTCGTAACGGGTACGCGACATCAGGGCGACGCGGTCCCCGTGCTCGACGCCCGCGGCGATCAAGGCCTTGGCGTACGCGGCGATGTCGCCGTGCAGCTCCGCGACGGTGACGTCGCGCCACTGGCCGGACTCCTGCCGGCGGGCGGCGACGGCAGAGGGCTCGCCGACCGCGCGCGCGTAGAGCGTGTCGGTCAGGCGCGCGTCGTCGGAGATCTCAGCCTTCGCGGGAGAGCTGTATTCGCGCACGTGGTGCTCCTGGACGTGTACGGGTTCTGGATAAGTGGGGACGTGACGACCGTAACAACAGAATGCTACTCATGAGTAGAACGTGTTGCCGTTCGGTATCCAACGGTGATCCGGAGCCGAGGCGTGGCAGGGAGTGAACGCGCTGTTCAGCGTGGTGTCCCCCTGTCGCCAGGCGTGTCGGGTCCGAGTCCCTGAAGTGTCGTGCGGTACGCGGGCCCGTCCGGTCCGACGGCGTGCGGCGCCCTCGGGGGAATCGGAAGTGCGCAGGTCAGGAGGGTGATTTCGCTGACTTCGCGTACGCACGCGAGACTATACGCCTGCCATGGTCTTTGTGCACATCACGTTAACTCTGTGTCATATGACTTGTATGAGGCGGTTTGTCGCGCTCGGAAGGCGGAAACCCCACCGTCCGCGACAACGCCGGGGGAGCCCCGGCTCATCCCTGGCCCGTCCCTGAACCTGCCCTGAGAAAGCCCGCCGGGCGCACCGGGGCCGGTTACCGTGAAGCCAGGAACACGGCGCGAGGAGAGGAAGCGGACATGGCGGAGAACACCGGTCGCGACGGCGGTTCGGGTGCGGGAAGGGGGGACGCCCCGGACCTCATCGACGACGCGCTGAGGCTGGTCGACACCCTCCAGCGCAGACTCCTGGTGGCCGGGGTGAAGCGCGGGGTCGGCGCCGTCACCTCTGCCCCCCCGGCCAAGGGGGACGTGTGGGAGGAGGCGATCCGGCTGGAGAGCGAGGAGGAGCGGCCCCCGCTGGAGGAGGTCCTCGACATCGTGCGCAGGTCCGCCCCCGAGGTCGCCGGTCACCTGGGGCGCGCCGGACTGGCTGCCTTCGACGCCCTCGGTCGCACCTGGGGCGTGGTCGAGCGCTCCCTGGAGCAGGGGCGCGCGGACGACGCGGGGCGTCGTGAGGCCGGGAAGGACCCCGCCGCCGAGCCGCCGGCCCCCTCCTCGTCCTCCCCGGCCCCGGTGCAGGACGGCGTCCCGGAGACCGCGGACGGGCAGGCCGGGGCGGGGGAGCGGGGTTAGCCCGGCGGCTTTCGCTCCCGGGGTGTCGGGGGTCGCGTCCGGCCTGGTTTAATCGAATGGTTTACACCATTTGAAAACCCTCTGCCATGAACCTTGAGACTTATGTCAGAGTTCGGGCGTAAGTGCGAAGGAGCAGCCCCCATGCTGACCATCGGCGTAGACATCGGCGGAACCAAGGTCGCCGCCGGGGTCGTCGACCGCGACGGGCAGATCCTCGACAAGGTCAAGTACCCCACCCCCGCCGCAGACCCGGAGGGCCTGGCCGACGTCGTCGCCAAGGCCGTCGCCGAGCTGTGCGGCAGGCAGGAGCCGGAGTCCGTCCGGGCCGTCGGCGTGGGCGTGGCCGGGTTCGTCGACGAGGACCGCGCGACCATCCAGGTGGCGGTCAACCTGGGGCTGCACGACGAACCCCTCAAGGAGCGCGTCCAGGAGCGCGTCGGCCTGCCGGTGGTCATCGAGAACGACGCCAACGCCGCGGCCTGGGCGGAGGCCCGGTTCGGCGCCGGTCGCGGCAGCGACCACATCGTCTGCGTCACCCTGGGCACCGGCATCGGCGGGGGCCTGGTCATGGGCGGGGCCCTGCACCGCGGCCGCTTCGGCGTGGCCGCCGAGGTCGGCCACTACCGGATGGTCCCGCACGGGCGCCGCTGCGCCTGCGGCAACCACGGGTGCTGGGAGCAGTACGCCAGCGGCCGGGCCCTGGTGGCGGAGGGGCAGGACCGCGCCCGCACCGACCCCCGGGCCGCCGAGCGCATGCTCAAGCTGGCCGACGGGGTCGTCGAGCAGGTGGAGGGGCACGTCATCACCCAGGCGGCCCTGGAGGGCGACCAGGCCGCGCTGGAGTGCTTCGGGATCGTCGGGGAGTGGGTCGGGCTGGGACTCGCGGACCTGGCCGCCATCCTGGACCCGGAGTGCTTCGTCCTGGGCGGCGGGGTCTCCGACGCCGGGTCGATCCTGCTGGACCCGGTCCGCGCCTCCTTCGCCCGGCACGTGTCGGGCCGGCCCGGCCGGCGCTTGGCCGAGGTGCGCCTGGCCGAACTGGGCGGGGAGGCCGGCATCGTCGGAGCCGGGGACCTCGCCCGCCACTGACCCGCCACGCCCCGGCCCCGGGCCGCCGAGGCCGACGCACGTACGGAGCGGGTCCCGTGTCGCCACGGGGACCCGCTCCGTACGTCGTGGGGAAGGACTACTCCTTCGCGTCGTCGTCGCCGCCGCTGCCCCGCGCGGCCCGCTTCTCCTCCTTGCGGGCCCGGCGCTCCTCCTTGCGGCGCTCGCGCTCGGCGCGCCTGCGGTCCTTGTCGCCGGCGTGCTGCTCGCGCCGCGCCTCCTTGGCCTCGGCCTCCAGCTCCGCCTTGATCGACTGCGCGTAGCGGTCCACGTACTCCTGGCCGGACAGCTCCATCAGCGCGTACATGATCTCGTCGGTGACGGCCCGCAGTACGCGCGGATCCGTCTCCATGCCCTCGTAGCGGGAGAAGTCCAGCGGCTTGCCGAACTTGACCTTGGGGCGCACGCCCAGCTTGGGGACGGTGCGGCCGGGAGGCATGATCTTCTCCAGGTTGATCATCGCCATCGGCACCACGGGGGCCTTGGACTCCAGGGCCAGCCGCGCCACGCCGGTACGGCCGCGGTACAGCTTGCCGTCCGGGGAGCGGGTGCCCTCCGGGTAGATGCCCAGCAGGTCGCCGCGCTTGAGCACCCGCAGGCCGGTGCGCAGCGCCGCCTCGCTCGCCTTGCCGCCGGACCGGTCGATCGGGATCTGGCCCACGCCGGTGAAGAACGCCCGGCTCAGCAGCCCCTTCACGCCCGTGCCGGTGAAGTACTCGGACTTGGCCAGGAAGGTGATCTTGCGCGGCAGCGGCAGCGGACCGAAGAAGTGGTCCGAGAAGGACAGGTGGTTGCTGACCATGATCGCCGGACCGCGCCGCGGCACGTTCTCCACGCCCTCCGCGCGCGGCTGCCACAGCACGGCCAGGATCGGCCCCAGGAACGCCTTGACCACCCAGTAGAACATCGCTCAGATCACCCCTGCACACGCGGGGAGGACTGGGCAGGGCCTGCCACGATTCACTGTCCCGCTCGACCGACATTGCCAGAAGGGCTCGCGCCCCGGGAGGACGTCGGAGCCGCCGCCTGACGTGCGCCATCCTCCCACCGTGCGGGGGCAACTGCCAAAGCGCCCCCAAACGGGCTCTCGGCCCGACCCAGTCGAGGATACTCAGTCGGCCCCCGCGGTGCGCTGTGCCCCTCTCGTCCCCGGAGGCCGGGGCGTTAGTGTGCACCCATGACAAACACTCCGCCGAGCGGCTAGCCTCACGGCTGGAGTCGGGGGCCGGGCCGCCCGGCGGCGCCCGGTCCACGGCCGACGCCGGCACCGCCGACACCGACGCGTACCGCACGATCCCCTGGAGCCGCTCCGTGAGACCGACCGACACCGTACCCCTCATCCCCGGGGCGGAGCCCTTCAGCCACCGCGGGTCGGAGGTCGGCGTACTGCTCTGTCACGGATTCACCGGGTCCCCGTACTCGATGCGCCCCTGGGGGGAGCACCTCGCCGCCGCGGGGTACAGCGTGGAGATCCCCCTCCTGCCCGGGCACGGCACGGTCTGGCAGGACATGAACCTCACCACCAGCGACGACTGGTTCGCCGAGGCCGAACGGGCCCTGCTGGACCTGGCCTCGCGCTGCGGGGAGGTGTACGTCATGGGGCTGTCCATGGGCGGGGCCCTCACCCTGCGCCTGGCCCAGGAGCACCCGGACCTCGTGCGCGGGGCGGTGCTGGTCAACCCGTCCCTGGCCCTGGAGGACGCGAGGCTGCCGTTCATCGCGCCGGTCCGCCGCCTCGCCTCGCGGATCATGCCCTCCACGCCGGGGCTCTCCAGCGACGTCTCCAAGGACGACACGACCGAGGGCGGGTACGACAGGGTCCCCACCGCGGCCGCCGCGACACTCCCGAAGCTGTGGCGCGCAGTTCAGGAGGGCATGTCCGGTTTGCGAGCGCCGATTCTGGCCTATCGCAGTACCCAGGACCACGTCGTCGGACCGCGGAGTCTGCGTATCCTCGCTAGGAGAGCGGTCAACACCCGGCTGACGATCCACCTGCTGCACGACAGCTACCACGTGGCGACCCTCGACCATGACGCCGCCGCCATCTTCGACGGAAGCCTCGCCTTCGTGCGGGAGCACCGTAGAAGCGGGGAAGGAGCCGACCGATGACGCAACGTCGGGGTAACGGCCTGCTCGCCGACGCCTACGTGCCCCTCATCCTGCTCGCGCCCTCGCACGCCGACACGATGCTGGAGGCGCTGCGACGCAGCGGGATCGCCGCCTACGCGGTGCCCCTGAACGAGGACGTCCTGGATCCGTCCGGGGGCGGGGCCGACGACCCGCCCACCGACCACCTCTACGTGGACGCCGAGGAGCGGGCCGCGGCGGAACGGGTCCTGGGCGCCGAGCTGCCCGACCTGGGCCACTCCGACCCGGACCTGCTCGCACCGCACGGGGACTCCAGGCCCGAGGCCGACGGCGCGGAGGGCGGGGCCGCCCCCGACGCCCAGGCCGACGGCCCCGCGGGCGGCGACCTGCTCGACGGGCCGCTCGGCGACCCCGACGCCGCGCAGGCCAGGTCCTCCGACGAGGACCACGTCTGGAACGACCTGGTGGCGCGCTTCTACGACGAGGACGCCTCCGTCCGGCCCACCCGCACGGCCTGGCCGGACGCCGAGAACCTCGGGGCCTCCGACCGGCGCGAGGACGCCGGGCCCGGGGGAGGCGGCGCCCCCGACGGCGACCTGCTCGCCGGAGGCCCTCCCGACGCAGCCGGGGAGGACGACGAGGACGAGGACGAGGACGCGCGGCGCCGGGCCGAGGCGGAGCTGGAGGGCCACTACGAGCCCCCGCCCCCGCCTCCCCTGCTCAAGGGCGACCGGGTCGGCATCGCCGCCTGGTTCGGGCTGCTGGGCGGACCCGTGCTGGTGTTCGGCGCGGCGTTCGCCGGCATCTCCCTGCCGAACTGGATGATGTTCCTCGCCGTGGTGGCGTTCCTCGCCAGCTTCGTCGTGCTCATCCTGCGCATGACCGACTCGCGGCCGCCCGGGGACAACGGGCCGGACAACGGGGCGGTGGTCTGACCGCTGGGCTTCGACGTCCCCCTCTGGCGCGCGTTCGCCGTCTTCCGCGCCGCGACCCTGGTCTACTCCCTCGTCCTCCTGGTCCAGAACCACGGAGCCCTGACCAGGCCCTGGGTCGCGTGGACGGTCCTGGCGGCCATGGCCGTGTGGACCGTGGCCGCCACCTACGGCTACGCGCGCCCCGAGCTCCGCACCTGGCGCCTGCTCACCGCCGACCTGGCCGTCGCGTTCGCCTGCATGTTCGCGACGGCCGCCGCCGCCACGCCCTTCTACCTCACCCAGGCCCCGCCCCTGAGCGGCTACTGGTTCGCGGGGGCGGCGCTCTCCGCCGCCGTCATCTGGGGACGGCGCGGAGCCGGTGTCGTCGCCCTCCTCTACGGCTTCGCCGACCTCACGCTGCGCGTCGTCATGGACGCGAACATCACCGCCGCCACCGCACGGGGGGTCGTGCTCCTGCTGCTGGCGTCCCTGGTCGTCGGGTACATGGCCAAGGTCGCCGAACAGGCGGAGCGGCGCTTCGCCCAGGCGGTCTCCCTGGAGGCCCGCCTCCGTGAGCGGGAGCAGCTCGCCCGCTCGATCCACGACTCCGTGCTCCAGGTGCTCGCCCTCGTCAGCCGGCGCGGGGCCGAGGCCGGCGGCGAGGCCGCCGAGCTCGGCCGGATGGCGGGCGAGCAGGAGGTGCGGCTGCGCGCCCTTTTCGCGGACGGGCTCCCGGGCGGGGATCCGCCCGGCGGGTCGTCCGGGGACGGCGCCGCGCGGGCGGGGGCGCCGGGGGCCCGCGGAGCGCCGCGGTGGGCCGGCGCCCGGGACGGCGCCTCCGGCCGCGCCGCGGCCGTGCACGCCGACCCGCGGTCCGGGGGAGGGCCCCGGGGCGGCGGTCCGGGGGCGGGGTTCGACGGCGCCCCCGTGGACCTGCGCGAACAGGTCCGCAGGGCGGAGTCGTCCCGCGTCTCGGTGTCCGCGCCGGCCTCCCCCGTCCTGCTCCCCGCGCGCACGGCAGAGGAGCTGGCCGCCGCGGTCCTCGCGGCCCTGGACAACGTGGAGCGGCACTGCCCCGGCGGCACCCGTGCCTGGGTGCTGCTGGAGGACGAGCCCGGCGGGGTGACCGTGTCCGTGCGCGACGAGGGGCCGGGGATCGCGCCGGGCCGGCTGGAGGAAGCGCACGCGGACGGCCGCCTCGGCGTGGCCCAGTCCATCCGGGGGCGTGTGCGGGACCTGGGGGGAACCGTCGAGTACGTCTCGGTCCCGGGGCAGGGAACGGAGGTGGAGATGCGCGTCCCCCGGGGGAACCCGCCTCAGAGGGGAGGCCCGTGGCCCGGTTCCTCCTGGTAGGAGAACCGCTGCTCGCTCCACGGGTCGGCGCGGTTGTGGTAGCCGCGCTCCTCCCAGAACCCCCGCCGGTCGGCGGTCATGTACTCCACCGCGCGCAGCCACTTCACGCTCTTCCACCCGTAGAGGTGGGGGACCACGAGCCGCAGCGGGAAACCGTGCTCGGGGGCGAGGGGCTCCCCGTCGCGGTGGGTGGCCAGGAGGACCTGCTCGGACAGGAAGTCGTCCAGGCGCAGGTTGGCGCTGTACCCGTACTCCCCCCAGGCCATCACGTGCGTCACCTCCGGGGCCGGGGGCGCGGCGGAGACCAGGTCGAGGGCGCGGACCCCGCCCCAGGGGACGCCGGGGACGCTGAACCGCATCACGCAGTGGAAGTCGCTCACCGAGTCGGTGCGGGGCAGCGTGCCGAACTCCTCCCACGTCCACCGGTAGGAGCCCAGGGTCTCCGTCGCGCCCATGATCCGGAAGTCCCACCTGTGCGGCCGGAAGACGGGGACGGGCCCGTAGTGCAGCGGTCTGTGCTCGTACCGTACGGCCTGGCCCGGCGGGATCCCGGGCCCCCCGGCGCGCCCGGCGCGATCCTCCCCCGCACCGCCGTCCCCGTCCGCTCTCTCGGACAACACGTCCCCCTGCTCGTCCCGCTCCGGCCGCCCGGCCCTTGCACTACGCCCCTGCCGACGGGTCGGGCGTGTCCCCCGCCGGGACCTCCCCGTCCCGTCCGCCGCGGGGGAACGCGGCGCCCGGCCATCCTGCCAGGCGCCGACGAGAGCCAGGTCACTCGCCCCGTGCGTGCGGGCACGCCGCAACCGTGCGCTATAGTCACAGCCATGCAGCGAAACTTCTGGCGCTTTTATGGCTACCGGCCCGATACCCCGGTCGCCTGTAAAGCGCTGCGCTGACACAGACGACTTGAGCCCCGGGCCGGTAGAGCCCGGGGTTTTTTCGTGTCCCGGGCGCGAACCGGTCCCGCCACTCCCACCGACAAGCAGCTAGGGACGAACCACATGGTCATCGTGATGGCGCCGGACGCCACCCCCGACAACATCGACTCGCTCGTCGAACTGGTCACCTCCTCCGGAGGCGAGGCCTACGTGACCCGAGGGGTCAGCCGTACGATCATCGGCCTGGTCGGGGACGTCGAGCGGTTCCAGAACCTGGGCCTGGCCGCGAAGCCCGGTGTCAGCGACGTCCTGCGCATCTCCGCGCCGTACAAGCTGGTGAGCCGCGAGAACCACGACAGCCGCAGCGTCGTCAGCGTCCGGGGGGTGCCGATCGGCGGGGACAACGTCACCGTCATCGCCGGCCCGTGCGCCGTCGAGACCCCGGAGCAGACCCTCGAGGCCGCCAGGATGGCCCTCACCGCGGGCGCCTCCCTGCTGCGCGGCGGCGCGTACAAGCCGCGGACCTCGCCGTACGCCTTCCAGGGGCTGGGCGAGGCGGGGCTGAAGATCCTCGCCGACGTCCGCGAGGAGACCGGTCTGCCCGTCGTCACCGAGGTGGTGGACGCCGCCGACGTCGAGCTCGTCGCCTCCTACGCCGACATGCTCCAGATCGGCACCCGCAACATGCAGAACTTCGCCCTGCTCCAGGCGGCGGGCGACGCGGGCAAGCCCGTCATGCTCAAGCGGGGGATGAGCGCCACCATCGAGGAGTGGCTGATGGCGGCCGAGTACATCGCCCAGCGGGGCAACCTCGACATCGTCCTGTGCGAGCGCGGCATCCGCACCTTCGAGAAGGCCACCCGGAACACGCTCGACATCAGCGCGGTCCCGGTCGCCCAGAACCTGTCCCACCTGCCGGTCATCGTCGACCCGTCCCACTCGGGCGGCAAGCGCGAACTGGTGCTCCCGCTGTCCCGCGCGGCGGTCGCGGTCGGCGCCGACGGCGTCATCGTGGACGTGCACCCGCACCCGGAGACCGCCCTGTGCGACGGCCCGCAGGCCCTGCTGGAGGAGGACCTGGCACAGCTGCGCGACCTGGCCGGCACCCTCGCCGCCCTGAGCGGGCGCACCCTCACCCCGGCGCCCGGCCGCGAGCTGGCCGGTCTCTGAGGCCGTGGCGACGGAGCCGCCCCGCCACGTCCGACG
>NZ_JBSHDN010000214.1:0-10409 GCF_053616335.1 Nocardiopsis sp. NPDC055824 | reverse complement strand
GGGCAGGGGTCTCCCCCCACCCCGGGCGGACGGGCCGCAATAGCCTCCCATGGAGGCCCCGGCCGGGCAGGACACTGCCGTGACCGCGGCCCCGGACCGTGGAACGGGGCTGCTTCGGCGCCGAAACCGTCGGAGCCGCCCCTGAGGCGCGACCGCGGGCACGGCCGTGCGGGTGGCTAGAGGACGACGGAGCCCTCACCGGTCAGCTTCTCCGGCGCGAGCACGGCATCGAGCTGCTCCTCGTCGAGCAGGCCCCGTTCCAGGACCAGTTCGGCCAGTGCGCGGGGCCCGTTCAGCGCCTCCTTCACGAGAGCCGCCGTGGGCGCGTACCCGAGGAGCGGCACCAGTCCGGTCGCGACGGCGAGGCTTCCCCTGGTCCGCGCGGTGACGGCCTCGCCGTCGGCGCGGATACCGCTCACGCAGCGCCCGGTGAGCAGGTCGGCGGCGTTCGTCAGGAGGTCCGCCGAGTCCAGGAGGGAGGAGGCGATGACCGGACCGAAGGCGTTGAGCTGCAGCTGCCCGGCCTCGGCCGCCATGGTCACGGTCGTGTCCGCTCCCACGACGAGGAACGCCACCTGGTTCACGGTCTCCGGGATGACCGGGTTGACCTTTCCCGGCATGATCGACGATCCCGCCTGCACGGCCGGGAGCACGATCTCCCGCAGCCCTGCCTGCGGACCGGAGGCGAGGAGCCTGAGATCGTTGCAGATCTTCGACAGCTTCAGCGCGCAGCGTTTCAGGAGCCCGGAGGCCGAGACGAACATACCGGTGTCGGAGGTCGCCTCGATCAGGTTGTTCGCCGAGGCCAGCGGATACCCCGTGATCTCGCTGAGCTCGGCCACCACGCTCCGCCGGTATCCGACGGGGGCGGTGATGCCGGTCCCGATCGCCGTGGCGCCGAGGTTGACCTCACGCAGGTGGGGCAGGAACTCCTCCAGTCGGGCTGCGTCCTCCCGGATCGTCTCCGCGAAGGCGGCGAACTCCTGCCCCAGGGTCATCGGCACGGCGTCCTGCAGCTGTGTGCGACCGATCTTGACGATGCCGCGGAAGTCCGCCGAACGTGCCTCGAACTCGGCGGCGAGCCGGAGGAGCGCGGGCACGAGCCGCTCGATGCCGCGGTGGACCGCGATCCTGACCGCGGTGGGATAGGTGTCGTTGGTGCTCTGGCTGCGGTTGACGTGATCGAGCGGGTCGATCACCGCGCGGGTCCCCGGCACGAGGCCGAGGATCTGCAGTGCCCGGTTGGCCACCACCTCGTTCACGTTCATGTTGGTGCTGGTCCCCGCCCCGCCCTGGACCCGGTCGACGAGGAGCTCCCCGTCGAGGCCGCCCCGCATGAGCTCGTGGCAGGCCGCGGCGATCGCCTGCTTCTGGGCGGGGTCCAGCAGCCCCTGCCGGGCATTGGCGCGGCAGGCGGCGAGCTTGACCGCCCCGTAGGCCCAGACGAGGTCGCGCAGTTCGCCCCAGGGGCGGCCGGTGACGGGGAAGTTCGCCCTGGCGCGTGCGGTGTTGATCCCCCAGAGCGCGTCCGCCGGGACCGACACCTCGCCGAGCGAGTCGGCCTCCGTCCTCTCCACGGGGACGTCCGCGCTCATGCCGGCCCTCCTCCCGACCGTCGTCCGGCGACGGGCGTGCGCCCCGCCGGGTCGGCGTCGGCGGGGCCGGGTTCCCGCGCGAAGTACTCGTGCGCCGTACGCGCGAGCAGCGTGGCGCCGTCCCCGATGACCCGGTTGGCCGCCTCCCCCACGCAGACGGCGGCGAACTCCGGCTGGTGGTTGCTCACCGGGAAGCAGTCCAGTCCGATGTAGGGGTGGATGGCGGGCACGTGCTGGGAGACGTTGCCCATGTCGGTCGAGGCGCGGTTCATCGTCCGGTGTTCCACGGGCGCGTCGAGCCTGCGCCCGATCGCGAGGGCGTGACGCGTGTAGATCTCCAGGGCGCGCTCGTCCGTGCGGAACTCGGAGTAGGGCCGGGACTCCGGTGTGAACTCCAGCGCGGTGTCCGTGGCCAGCGCTCCCGCCTCGAAGCACTGCTCCACCCGGCGGCGCAGCGGCTCCAGCTGGGCCAGGCTCTCGGCCCTGGTGTACCAGCGGCCCTCGGTGGTCCCGGGGATGGCGTTGGGCGCCTGGCCGCCCACCGTCTGGATCCCGTGGACGCGGGTGCCCGGCGGGAGCTGCTGGCGCAGCAGGCCGAGGGCCACCTGGGCGATCACGAAGGCGTCGTTGGCGTTGCGGCCCTCGTGCGGGTAGGCGGCCGCGTGGGCGGACCGGCCGGTGAAGCGGACGTGGTCGTGGGCGACGGCGTAGGGCTCGGCCCGCGGGGCGTCGACCGGGCCCGGGTGGGCCATCAGCGCCAGGTCCAGATCCCGGAAGGCTCCGGCGTCGAGCAGTTCGATCTTGCCCCCGCCGCCCTCCTCGGCCGGGGCGGCGATCACGTCGATGCGCAGGTCGAGCGGGTCCGCCCACGCCCGGAGCGCGATCGCGGCGCCCGCCGACATCGCGGCGATGAGGTTGTGGCCGCAGGCGTGGCCCAGGCCCGGCAGCGCGTCGTACTCGACGACGAAGCCGACCCGGCGCCGGCCGGTCCCGTAGGCGGCGTGCACCGCGGTGGGGAAGCCGAGGTAGGCGGTCTCGACGTCGAAACCGAACTCCTCGAGCAGCTCCGCCGTCCACCGTGCCGCGCGGTGCTCCTCCCAGGCGGTCTCCGGGTGGGCGTGCAGGGTCTCGGAGTAGGTGATCAGGCGTTCCAGGTGCTCCGTGGCACCGGGCTGCCCGCCGGGTTCAACGGTCATCGCCGGGCACCCCGTATCCGGGCGAGGCCGCCGGTTCCAGGCCGCGCCGGACGTAGTCGTCGCGCTGCGGGAGCCAGACCCCGAGCAGCCCCCGCAGCGCCTCGATCGGGTCCTCCTGCCAGTCGACGCGCAGGTCCGTGTCGCGCCAGCCGTTCGCGGACACGGTGGACAGGCCCGCGGAGTACACCGGTCCCGCCTCACCGCCGGCGGCCAGCCCGGCCGCGAGCGCGGCGAGGAGACGCTCCTCCAGCTCTCCCCCGGCGGAGCCGAAGGCCTCGCACATGGCCTCGGGGACACCGGGTCGGGAGAGCATGTTCCCCGCGGCCGCGCAGTGCGGTCCGGTGGCCTCCCCGTGGACGCCGAGGGTGAGCGCGCCGCTGTAGGTCGCCGCCGCCCCGGAGGCGTCCACCACGGTGAGCTGCCGGTAGTCGATGTCCGGCTCGCCGTCGACGACGGAGTCGAGCGCTTCCCGGGGGCCCGCGCCCGCGGCGAGCCCGTCCAGCAGCGCCGTTCCCAGCCGCGGGTCGGTGATGTTCTGCGAGGCGACAGCGCCGACGGAGTCGCGCAGGTGCACGACCCGTGCCGCGACCGCGGGGGAGGACGAGGCGGCGGCGATGCCGAACCGGCCGTCCTGGTGGGCGGCGATGGAGAAGGTCATTCCCCGCCTCCCGAGATCACGGCCGTCGCGTCGATCTCCACGAGCCACTCCGGACGGGCCAGGGCCTGGACGACGATGCCGGTGGAGACCGGGTGGACGCCCTTGAGCCAGCGCCCGATCTCGCGGTAGACCTCCTCGCGGTAGCGCGGGTCGACGAGGTAGATCGTCACCTTGACGATGTCCCGGAGGTCGCTCCCGGCCTCCTTGAGGAGCAGGTCGATGTTGGCCATGGCCTTCTCGGTCTGCGCGCGGACGTCGCCGATGCCCACGGATTCCCGGGTGTCCAGGTCCTGGCCGATCTGGCCGCGCAGGTAGACGACGCCGCCGGCCACCACCGCCTGGCACAGGTCGTTGTCGAGGTTCTGCTCGGGGTAGGTGTCCTTGGTGTTGAACGGGCGGATGCGCTTGTGCGTGGTCATGGTGTGGTCACTCCTGGATGCGGGCTCGGGTGTGGGACGGGCGCGGGTTCGAGTCGTTGTGTTCCATGTAGCCGCGCTGGATCGAGATCTGGTCGGCGACGTACTTCGCGTCGTGCCAGGCCCCCCAGAGGAAGCTGGAGCCGCGGCGGGACTGCCACGGAAGCCCCATGAAGTACACGCCGGGCTCGGAGGAGACCCCACGCTGGTGCCTGGGTCTGCCGTCCGCGTCGAAGGCGTCCACCTGCAGCCAGCCGTAGTCGGCGGTGAAGCCGGTGGCCCACAGGACGGACGTGATCCCGGCGGCGGCGAGGTCGAGTTCGAGGACGGGATCGGTCACCGACTCCGGGTCATCGCCCAGGATCCTGGCCTCCGGCTCCTCGGGGAGGTCGAGGCCGTTGCGCTCGACGTAGGCGTCGGCCTCGTCCAGCAGGGACAGGTAGTTGGCGTCGCCCCGCGCGATGTTGTCCCGCAGGTCGGGCGCGAAGCGGAGGGTCCCGGCGTCGAAGGACTCGGTCCGGCCGACCAGGGTGATGCCGCGGTCGGCCAGCGTCCGGAAGTCCACGGTGCGGCCGCCGTGCGCGCCGCTGACCGCGATCGTGACGTGTTCGGCGCCCTGCGGAGGGGAGGACGCCTCCCACTTGCCGAGCACGCCCAGCCACCAGACGAAGTCGTGTCCGCGGTACCTGCGCGGGGGGCGGTCGTGCGGTCCGACGGAGAGGTGGACCCGTCGGCCGGCGGCACGGAGCTCGTCGGCGATCTGGACCCCCGAGGAGCCCGATCCGACCACGAGCACGGCGCCCTCGGGCAGTTGGGCGGGGTTGCGGTAGGCGCTGGAATGGATCTGGACCAGGCCCGCCTCCTCGGGGATGATCGGCGGGACGGCCGGGCGCTGGAAGGGGCCGGTGGCGGCCACCACGTAGCGGGCGTCGAAGTCCCCGTCCGAGGTCCGGACCCGGAATCCCCTGCGGCCGGTGTGCCTGCGCACGGACGTCACCTCGACACCGCAGCGGATCGGCGCACCGATCTTCTCCGCGTAGGCGGCCAGGTAGTCGGCCACCTGCTCCTTGGAGGCGAAGTCCTCCGGGCCGAGGCCGGTGAACTCCAGCCCGGGGAAGCGGTCGTGCCAGACGGGCCCGTTGGTGACCAGCGAGTCCCACCGCTCCGAGCGCCAGCGCTCGGCGACGCGGTTCCTCTCCAGGACGACGTGCGGCACCTTGCGTTCGTTGAGGTGCTCACTCACCGCGATCCCGGCCTGCCCCCCTCCGACGACGACGACCTCGATCTCTTGGACTGACATGCGAAACCTCCAGGGTTCGGTCAACGCGTGTGGTTCCGCGGCGGCGGACGCGCTCTGCGTGCTTTCTCCGTGGACCCGGCCGGCTCTCCGGGGCGGTGTCCGCGGAGTCCGCCGGGCCGGGCCGCTCCACGGGCCCGTCCGCCGGGCGGATGGATCTGTTCTCGGGCGGGCCGGGGCGCCGGCCGGGCGCGGAGCGCACACGGACGGCCCCCGGCCCGCGTACTGCTCAGCGCGGGGCCCGGTCGCTCTCGTGCAGCAGGTCGGAACCGCTGGTCTCGGGCATGGTGCGCAGTGTGACCGCGCCGATGACGCCGATCACGATCATGGTGAACGCCGGGACCATGGTGCTTCCGGTGAGCGAGATCAGCCAGGTCATCAGGTACGGCAGGGTTCCGGCGAAGAAGGCCCCCGCGACGCTGTAGGCCATCGACAGGCCGCTCTGCCGGGTCCGTGTCGGGAAGAGCTCCGCCACCGTGGACGCGTGTGTGCCCAGGATGATCGCCAGGATCGCGGCCAGGCCGAAGGTCGCGGCGAACGCCGCCCAGGACGTGTTCACCTGCATCAGCAGGAACAACGGCACGGCGGCGACGATCAGCAGGGCGGCGGCGGTGTAGAGCACCGGCTTGCGGCCCACGCGGTCGGACATCCTGCCCGACAGCGGGATGATCCCCATGGCGACGACCGAGGCCGCCGCGGAGAGCAGGGCCGCCCGGTCGGCGGGCACCCCGACGATCTCCTCCTGGTAGGTGATCAGGTACACGAGGACGATGTAGAAGGTCGAGTTCATGAAGGTCTCGATGCCGACCGTCTGGAGGAACTGCCTGCCGTTGGAGCGGAACACCTCGACGACCGGCTGGCTGGGGACGTTGTTCATGTCCTCGAGGGCGCGGTACTCGGGCGTGTCCTCGATACGCAGGCGGATGTAGAGGCCGACCGCGGCCATGGGCACCGTCAGCAGGAAGGGGATCCGCCAGGCCCAGTCGAGGACGACCTCCGCCGGGAAGGCCGCGTGCAGGGCCCAGACGGCGATCGACGCGCACAGGAACCCGCCGACCGAGCCGAACTCGATCCACGAGCACCCGAATCCACGGCGCTTGGGCGGCGAGAACTCGGCGAGGAAGGCCGCGGCGGAGCCGAACTCCCCGCCCGCGGCGAGCCCCTGGATGATGCGGGCGACCACGAGCAGGATCGGCGCGAGGATGCCGACGGACTCGTAGCTGGGCAGCAGCCCGAGCATGAGCGTGCCCGCCGCCATGGAGATGATGACGATCGACAGTGTGGTCTTGCGGCCGAACCGGTCACCGAGGTGGCCGAAGAGCACCGAGCCGAGCGGACGCACGAAGAACGCGACGGCGAAGACCGCGAAGACCGAGAGCAGGCCGGCGGTGCCGTCCTGTTCGGGGAAGAACACCTGCGCCATGGTGGTGGCCAGGTACGCGTAGACGGCCCAGTCGAACCAGTGGACGAAGACGCCCACCGCTCCGGCGAACACACTCCGCCGCAGGTCCTTCTTGTCTACCTGCTCCGAGATCTCACTCGTCATTTCTCCTCCTGGGATCGTGTCCTCGCACGCGCCGAGGCCCCGGAGGCGCCGGTGGCCCCCAGCGCGCCGGAACGCTCTGGTGAATGATCAGGAGGTCGCTCGTTCGCGGGAGTGTGGAGTCGAGCGCCTTGCGGGGGCGCGGTAGAGCCCCCGGTGTTGTCGGCATCCGACCTGCCTGTGTCATGGGTCACCACTATCCAGGCGGAAGATAGGATCTGTAAAACACATAGATCCAAAGAACGCCTTCGGAAAAACCGATGGCTCCGGCAGGAGGGTCGAACCGGTGGGTGACGTGAGCCTGCGGCAGCTGGAGTACCTGAGGGCCATCGCCAGGCTCGGCTCGGTGACGGCGGCGGCGCGGGAACTGTTCGTGTCGCAGTCGACGGTGTCGACGGCGTTGACCGACCTGGAGTCGGCGCTGGGGGTCACCCTCTTCGTCCGTTCTCCGAAGGGGATGCTCCTCACGGCGTCGGGGCAGCGCGCCCTGGCCGTGGCCGACAACGTGCGGGCCAACCTCGAACAGCTCCGGGAGACGGCCAGCCGGGAGCGGGAGGAGGTCGAGGGGGACCTCACCGTCGGCTGCTACGCGACGATCGCGCCGATCCTCCTGCCGAAGGTGATCGCCGAGTTCTCGCGGCGGCACCCGCAGGTGCGGCTCTCCTTCGTCGAGGCGGCACACGGGACGCTGTTGGACGACCTGCTCAACACCCGGATCGACCTCGCGATCACCTACCACTACGAGCTCGACTCCGTACGCGCCATGAGCGGGGTGACAGCGCAGACGCTCCGGTCGGACCCGCCCTACGCGCTCGTCCCCGCGGACAGGGCATGGGACACGGAGGGCCCGCTGAGCCTTGCCGCCCTGGCCTCGGAACCGCTGATCCTTTTCGACCTGCCGCCCGCGGGCGACTACTTCCTCGGCCTGTTCGCCAAAGCCGGCCTGGTCCCGAACGTGCGCTTCCGTACCGCGAGCTTCGAGATGGTCCGCGCCCTGGTGGCCCGCGGGCTGGGCTGCGCGCTGCTCACCCAGCGCACCGCGCTCGAACGCAGTTACGAGGACCTGCCCTATGTGACCAGGGAGCTCGACATCGAGTCCGGGGGGCTCGGGATCGAGGTCATCGAGCCGACCGACCGCAGACCGGTGCGGCGGGTGCAGGCCTTCGTCGACGTCTGCCGGGAGATCATCGTCTGATCCCCGGCGCGGAACCGGCTCCGCCGCAGCCGATACGTGCCGGGGCTCCGAAGAACCAGGCGGGACACCGGTCTGCCCCCCGCGCACGCGGGGACGGCCCCGACCGCCCGACCGCCGTGTGATGCGCCCCCGGAGGCGACGCGGGACGCGGTCAGCCCGGGGCCGTCCGGCTGAGGTGCTCCCAGGACCGGTACAGTTCCGTTCGCTCCCGGTCCATCTGAAGGACGTGGTCGAAGGACCGGCTGCCGACGATGAGCCTCCGGGGCGGGTCCGGCAGTGCGACCAGCTCCATGACGGTCGGAGCGGCGGTGTCCGGTCCCGGAGCGACGGCGTCGCCCCACATCGCCTCCATCTCGGTGCGCAGGGGTCGGTACCGCGCCAAGGGTTCCGTGGCCGTGGTGCCGGCGGTGAACAGGCCGGTCTCGTAGCCGCCCATCTGCACGACGGTGACCTTGACGCCGAACCCCTCGACCTCCATCGCCAGCGCCTCGCTGACCGAGTCCAGGGCGGCCTTGCCCGCGCCGTAGAGGCCGACGGTGGCCATGCCGCCGCCGCTGCCCATCGAGGTGACCTGCAGGAGCCGTCCCCCGCCCCGGGCACGCAGGTGCGGCAGGACCGCCTGGGCCACCCACACGGCGCCGAAGAAGTTCACGTCCATGTGCGCCCGGATCTGCTCCTCCGTGGCCTCCTCCACCATGCCGTAGAGCATGGCGCCGGCGTTGTTGACGACCACGTCCAGCCCGCCGAACGCGGCCGCCGCCCGCTCCACCCCCTCGAACACGCCTCGGCGGTCGGCGACGTCCAACGCGAGCGGGACCAGGCGCTCGGGGTACTTCCCGGCCAGCTCCTCCAGGGGCCCGACGTCGCGGGCGGCGGCCACCACCCGGTCGCCGCCTGCCAGGGCAGCCTCGGCGAAGGCTCTTCCCAGGCCGCGGGATGCCCCGGTGATGAGCCAGACTCGTGCGTCCGCCATGACACCTCTTTCTCACAAAGGAAACGGTTCGTCTCGTTTCCTGCGAGTGTAGGACACTCCACCCAACCTAGCAATACGGCCCGTCTCGTTTCTTTTGCGGATAGGCTGGACGCATGTCCAACGCGAAGGGGCCGGACCACTCCCGGCGCAAGGAACGGTCCCGGCAGGCGATCCTCTCGGCCGCCCGCTCCCTGGTGGCGGAGCAGGCCTACGACAAGGTCACGGTCGAGGCCATCGCCGCCCGCGCCGGCGTCGGGAAGCAGACGATCTACCGGCGGTGGCCGTCCAGGAGCGCGGTCGTCTTCGCCGCCGTCCTGGCCCTGAGCGAGGGCGCGGACGGACAGTCCGTCGCACTGCCGGACACGGGCGACCTGGAGTCCGACCTCAAGCTCGTCATGCGGGCCACGGCGGAGGAGTTCGCCGACCCGTCCTTCGACAGGCTGCTCCGCGCCCTCAACACCGAGATCGCCAACGACGCCGAGCTGGCGGCCGAGTACCGCGAGAAACTGGCCCGCCCGCTGGACGAGGCGAAGAAGGCGCGTCTGCGCAGCGCCCAGGAGGCCGGCCAGCTCGATCCCGACGCCGACCTCGACCTGGTCCTGGAGGTGCTCTACGCCCCCCTCTTCCAGCGGTGGCTGCACCGCGGCGGCCCACTGACCCCCGCGTACGCCGACGCGCTCGTCGACGCGACCCTCAGGGCTTTCGGCCCGGCCCGCCCCTGACCCCCGGGCGTCCGCCGTCGAGCGTTCCGGCGCGGAGCCACAGGCGGTGACGCCAGGTCCGGAACGCCTGTGGCGCAGGACTTTCCGGGCATTGGTGACCGGTTTCGGCGTTCGCCGGGCGGGTCGGCGGAAGCGTCCCTAGGCTCGCCCGGAACGACCCCGAGGAGCCATGATGCCCACCCCGGCGGCGCGCCGCCTCCCCCGAGCCCGTGCGGCGACCCGGTCCCGGCCTCCTCCCCCGCCCCGTCCGGGCGGCGACCCACCGGTACGCGCGGGGGGACGGGACGACCGCCCCCACCGACCGGTGCCGCCGCACGCCGGAACAGGGATCCGGCCACACCCCCGGGGCATGGCCGGTTCCGGCCAGTGCGCCGTGCCTCCGATGCCGCCCCCACCCCGCCGCGCCGGTGGTATCACTGGGATTGCTCCCCGCGCACACCGGAACGGACCCCGGAGCGTGACAGGGCTGGGTACCCGGCCCGGGAAACAGTGGACCGCCCTGCCCCAGTGGCGCCGTTCCCGCTCGGTTGTACCCGGCCCCGGCCGTAGTGAGGGTTGACGCATGTCCATATGGTCCCGCGGTGACCGTACAGGAAGGGTCGAAGAGGCCCTGTTGATGTTGGAGGGACAGGGGATCATCGACGGGTTGGAGATCCTGCCCGCCGAGCCCAAGCCCTACCGGGTGCGCGTTCCGGCCGGCATCGTCCACATGGACGAGGACGAGGCGTCGATGTTCGCCCTGGGCGCCGTCGTGGGGGCGTTCGGCGGCGTCGCGCGCCAGCACGCCTGAGCACCGCCGCGCCCCGCCGTCCGC
>NZ_JBSHDN010000213.1:0-10417 GCF_053616335.1 Nocardiopsis sp. NPDC055824 | reverse complement strand
GCCCCGCACGGACCGGTCGCCCCGGACGCGCTCCGCCCCCCGACCTCGCCGGGGGGCGGAGCAGGACCGCTGCGCGGCCGGGGAGAGCGAAGAGCGGCTGCGCCCTCGGCGGGCCCACCGCGGGCCGCTACGCGGCCAGGGAGAGGACCACCCCGGCCTGGTGGGCGGGGGCGGCGACGGGGGCGACCGGCGCGCGCCGGAAGTCGCCCGGGCCGGTGCGTGTTCGCGTGAGCGGGACCATCACGGTCCGCTCGTACAGTGCGGCGAGCACGTCGGCCATGCTGAGGCCGAGGGAGCGGTAGACGGCGGCGAGGACCTCGGAGGAGGCCTCCTTGCGCCCGCGCTCGATCTCGGACAGGTAGGGGAGGGAGACCTGGGCGTCCTCCGCCACCTCGCGCAGGGTCCGGCCCTGCTCGGTCCGGGTCCGCCGCAGGAGGTCGCCGATGAGGTCCCGCATGAGCGGTTCCGGCGGTTCCTCGGCGCGGTGACCCCTCCGGGCCTCGTCCAGGGAGCGTAGGACGTCGGTCATCGGGTCCTCCCGGTGGGTGAGCGGTGGTCTCCTCCGAGCGTACGCCGCGGCCGGGAGGCGCACGGCGCCCTTCTGCGGAAGGCAGAACCGGCCGGGGACGGACGCGCCACCGCGCCCGGGGACCCTCCGGCACCTTCCCGCCGTCCGGGCCGCGCACGGCCCTCCCCCGGGCTCAGGGGCGGGCGATGCGGTCGACCACCCCGTGCACCCCGGCGCGGACCCGCTCCTCGGACATCCCGCGCTCCTGGCGCTGGTGCACGTGGAGCGCGGCCTCCAGGGGGGTGAGCAGGGCGTCCGCCAGGTAGGCGTGGTCGGCGTCCGGGCGCAGTTCCGCGACCAGGGAGACCAGGTGCGCGTGGTGGGCGGCGTAGGCCCCGCTCCGGTAGCGGGCCCGGGGAGAGGCGGTCTCGGCGACGGCGAGGAGTTCGGCCTGGGCCTCCAGGCGGTCGACGAAGGCGTCGGCGAAGGCGTGCAGCCGTTCAAGGGGCGGCGCTCCCGGCCCGAGGGGCGGCGGGCCTTCGAGGAAGCCCCTCTGGAACTCGTACTCCTGGGAGTCGACCATCGCGTGGGTGAGCCCGGCCAGGTCGCCGAAGCGCCGGTAGACCGTGCCCACCCCGGTGCCCGCGCGGGCCGCCACGGCCTCCAGGGTGAGGCCCTCCGTGCCGTGTTCGGCGTGGAGTTCGCGTGCGGCGGCGAGGAGGGCCTGGCGGTTGCGGGCGGCGTCGGCGCGCTCGGGGCGCGCCGCTCCGGCCATGGGGAGCGTCCGGCGCCGCGGCCCGGGGCCGCTCACGGGGACGCCTGCGGGGGTTCCTGGTGACCTGCGAACACGCGGCGAGTATAGCCAGAACCCCGCCATCCCCTTGTAAGTGGAAAAAATTCCACTTAGTATCGGCCGCACGGGGAGCCCTCCCCGGACACACCACCCCCAGCAACGCACCAGGGAGCCGACATGGCCCACGACAGCACACGGAGTCCCCTCGCCGGACGGGTCGCGCTCGTCACGGGCGGCAGCCGCGGGATCGGCGCAGCGATCGTCCGCAGGCTGGCCGCCGACGGCGCCGACGTGGCGTTCACCTACCTGAACGCGCGGGAGCGCGCCGAGGCGCTGGTCCGCGACGCCGAGGCGGCCGGGGTCCGCGCCCTCGCGGTCCGCGCCGACTCCGCCGAACCGGACCGGATCCGCGAGGCGGTCGACCTCGTCCACGCGCGCCTGGGCGGACCGGACATCCTGGTGAACAACGCGGGGATCGCCGTCTTCGGCCCCTTCGGCGACGCCACCGTGGCCGAGTTCGACCGGTCGATGGCCGTCCACGCCCGCGCCGCGTTCGTCGCCGCCCAGGCCGCCGTCCGGCACATGGGGCCGGGGGGCAGGATCATCGGCGTCGGGACCAACCTGAGCGAGCGCGCCTCCCTCCCGGAGGCCACCCTGTACACGACGAGCAAGGCGGCCCTGGTGGGGCTGACCCGCTCGCTGGCCCGCGAGCTGGGCCCCCGGGGGATCACCGTCAACCTCGTCCACCCGGGGTCCACCGACACGGAGATGAACCCGGCCGACGGCCCCGGCGCGGACGCCGAGCGCGCGCTGACCGCCCTGGGGCGCTACACCGACCCGGAGGACGTGGCGGCGTCGGTGGCCCACCTGGCCGGGCCGGGCGGGCGGAGCATCACGGGGACGTCGATCCTGGTCGACGCCGGGGCCAACGCGTGAGCGCGCCGCACCCTTCCGAGTGGCTCCCTCTCCCCTGGGCGCTGCTCCTGGCCGCCGCCGCCCTGGAGGTGGTGTGGGCGCTGGCGATGAAGGAGTCGCACGGCTTCTCCCGGCTCTGGCCGAGCGCCCTGGCGGTGGGCGCCGCCGCGACCAGCTTCACGCTGCTGTCCCTGGCGCTGCGCGACCTGCCCGTCGGCACGGCGTACGCGGTGTGGGTCGGGCTCGGCGCGGCCGGGGTGGTCCTGGCCGGGATCGCGCTCCTCGGCGAGGCCGTCAGCCCGCTGCGGATCGGCTTCGTCGTGCTGATCCTGGTCGGCGTCGCGGGTCTGCACCTCGTGGAGGGGGCGGCGCCGCCCTCGCGGGAGGGGGCGCCGGAGGCCTCCGGCGACCGGGGCTGACCGCGGCCCCATGCGGAGGGGCGGGTCCGCCGACCGCGGGCGGCGGCCGGCGCCCGTCGGGTCCGCCGACCGCGGGTCAGGTGTCGTCCACCGCCGCGCGCAGGTCCCGCAGGAGCGTGAGCACGACGGGTCGCAGCGAAGGCCTTATGGCGTCGAAGACCTGCCGCTGCTTGCGCTCCATCTCCTTGCGCCGGATGGCGAGGACCCGCTCACCCTCCTCCGTGAGCGCCACCACCGTGCTGCGCTCGTCCCGCTCCGAGCGGCGGCGCGCCATCATGCCCTTGCGCTCCAGCTGTTGGATCATGCGGGTGGCGGAAGGAGAGGAGACGCCCACGATCTGGGCGACGGCGCCCACACTCGGGTTGTCCATGCCCCGCACCGCCTCCATGAGCAGGGCCTGCGTCAGAGTGAGTTCTTCGGCACCCCGGTGTCCGTGGCCGCTGCGCGAGCGCGCGTGTATGGCCGCGTTGATCAGTTCGGTCCAGGCACGCTGGAACTCTTCGAGCTCGGCACTTGGCTGCTCGGCACTTGGCTCGTGGGTCTCGTCGGGCACGAAACGGTCCTCGCAGGCTGGGCGGGCGCCGCGGGTCCTCCGACCCGCGCGGTGGTTTGACGTTTGTGTAGTCTAACTATTAAATAGCTTAGGCACGCAAGTTCATAAGCATCCATGCCCCCACAAACCGTAGCGACACCCCGTCCACGCGTCCGCTTGTGGACGACGAGGACCGCCGCTGGGGGCAGTGGACGTCCGCCCGGCACCGGGCGGGCCCGGACCGGTCCGGGAGGGGCGCATTGACAACAGTGCTGATCGCGCATTTCATCGCAGCGGCGATCGCACCCTTACTGGTACGCCAGTGGGGCCGCAACGCGTTCTTCGCCCTCGCCGTCGTCCCCGGCGCGTCCACCGTCTGGGCCCTCTTCCAGACCCCCGCCGTCCTGCGCGGCGGCGAGCTCTCGGCCTCCGTGGAGTGGGCCCCCGAGTTCTCGCTCAGGCTCGGCCTGTACATGGACACGCTCGGGCTGGTCATGACGCTCATCGCCGCCGGCGTGGGCACACTGATCCTGGTCTACTGCGCCCGCTACTTCAACGACTCCGAGCCCGGCCTGGGCCGCTTCGCCGGGGTGTTCGTCGCCTTCGCCGGGGCCATGCTCGGCCTGGTCCTGGCCGACGACCTCATCCAGCTCTTCGTGTACTGGGAGCTGACCACGGTCTTCTCCTACCTCCTCATCGGGCACAACACGGAGCTCAAGGAGAGCCGCCGCTCGGCGATGACGGCCCTGACCGTCACCACCTTCGGCGGCCTGGCCATGCTGGTCGGCATGATCATCCTCGGCGAGACCGCCGGGACCTACGTGATCTCCGAGCTCGTCGCCGCCCCGCCCTCGGGAACCCTGGTCGAGGTCGCCCTCGCCCTCGTGATGGTCGGCGCGATGTCCAAGTCGGCGCTCTTCCCGTTCAGCCTGTGGCTGCCCGCCGCCATGCGCGCGCCCACGCCGGTCTCCGGCTACCTGCACGCCGCGGCGATGGTCAAGGCCGGCGTCTACCTGGTCGCCCGGCTCACCCCGGCCTTCCCCGACTCCGCCGTCTGGACCTGGTCGGCGCTGTTCTTCGGCGTGCTCACCATGCTGCTCGGGGGCTGGAAGGCGCTGCGCCAGTACGACCTCAAGCTCGTCCTGGCCTACGGCACCATCAGCCAGCTCGGCTTCCTCATCGTCCTGCTCGGCGCGGGCACCCGGGCCGCGGCCCTCGCCGGCGTGTCCATGCTCATCGCGCACTCGCTGTTCAAGGCGCCGCTGTTCCTCGTGGTCGGCATCATCGACCACAGCACCGGCACCCGCGACCTGCGTGAGCTCTCCGGCCTGCGCACCTCCATGCCCGGGACCTTCTGGATCTCGGTCCTGGCGCTCGCCTCGATGGCGGGCCTGCCCCCCACCCTCGGTTTCGCCGCGAAGGAGCTCGCCTTCGGCGCCTTCACAGAGGGCGGTCCCTTCGACACCGCCGTCCTCGTCGGCATCGTCACCGGCTCCGTCCTCACGGTCGCCTACAGCCTGCGCTTCCTGTGGGGGGCGTTCGCCGTCAAGGAGGACGTCCCGGACACCCCGGTGCACGCCCCCGGAGCTCTCTTCCTGGCGCCCGCCGCGGCCATGGCCGCGCTCGGCCTCCTGGGCGGACCGCTCTCCCTCCTCCTGGACTCCCTCCTCGCCCGCTACGCGGACACGGTGCCCCTGGCGCCCGGCGCGTACACGACGCACCTGGCGCTGTGGCACGGCTTCGAGCTCCCCCTCCTGCTGTCCGCCGTCTGCGTCGCGCTCGGCCTCGTGCTGTTCTACTTCCGCCACCAGGTCGTGTGGATCGGCACCCGCACCTCCTTCGTCGACCCCGACCGGGTCTACCGGCGGATGCTCGCGGCCCTGGAGAACCTGGCGCTCCAGGTCACCGGGCGGACCCAGCGCGGTTCGCTGCCGGTCTACCTCGGCACCGTCCTGGTCTCCCTGGTCGTCGCCGCGGGCTGGTGGATGGTCAGCGGCCGCATCTGGGAGGGGCCGCACCCCGAGGTGCGCCTCTGGGACACCCCGGTCCAGGTCATCCCGGCGGTGATCGTCGCCGGGACGGCCCTGCTGGCCCTGTTCGTGCGGCGGCGGCTGTTCGCGGTGATCCTCGTGGGCACCGGCGGCTACGGCATCGCCGCCCTCTTCTACCTGATGGGCGCGCCGGACATCGCGCTCACGCAGTTCCTGGTGGAGACCGTCAGCCTGGTGGTCTTCGTCCTGGTCCTGCGCCGGCTGCCCTCCCTCTTCTCGGCGCCCGCGCTGCGCGGCCGCCGGGTGTGGAACATGGCCATCGGCGCCGCCACCGGCATCCTGGTCGCCACGATGACCTGGTTCGCCCTCGCCGCGCGGCAGGCGCCCTCGGTCTCCGAGGGGTACCCCGCCGCCGCCGAGGAGGCCGGCGGGTACAACATCATCTCGGTGCTGCTGGTCGACGTCCGCGCGTGGGACACCATGGGCGAGATCTCGGTGCTCGCCGCCGCGGCCGCCGGCGTCGCGAGCCTCATGTTCGTGCGCCGCCGGGCACAGCCCCGCAAGGCTCCGGGCGGCGTGATGGCGGTGTCCGTCACCAAGTCCCCGGAGCCCGCCGGCGACCGGAGCAGCATCGACCTGGGCGAGCTGCGGATGGCACCGGACAGCATGCACATCAAGCCCAGGTGGAACAACGCCTGGCTGCCGGGCGCGGACGCCCTGCCCACCGAGCGCCGGTCGGTCATCTTCGAGGTCGTCTCGCGCTTCCTCTTCCCGGTGATCATGGTGATCTCCGTGTACCTGCTGCTCACCGGCCACACGGCGGTCGGCGGCGGGTTCGCGGGCGGCATCGTCGCCGGGCTGGCGTTCATCGTCCGCTACCTCGCCGGAGGCCGGTTCGAGCTGTACGCCACGGCGTGGGTGCAGCCGGGGGCCCTGATCGGCGCCGGGCTGGCGCTGGCCACCGGCACGGCGCTGGGCGGGGCGATCTTCGGCACCGACGTCCTCGCGGGAGGGGACGCCTACATCGACCTCTGGATCCTGGGCGAGGCCCACGTCACCGTGTCCATGATCTTCGACATCGGCGTGTACCTGCTGGTGATCGGCCTGATCCTGGACATCCTGCGCAGCCTCGGCGCCCGTATCGACGAACAGATCGAGAGGGACGCCGCACACGCGGAAGAGGACGCCAGGGCAGACGCGCTGGCCCGGGCCGAGGAGGTCACCTCGTGAACGAGTCACCCAGCCTGATCCTCGTCGTCCTCGTCGGCGTGCTCGTCGCGGTGGGGGTCGTGCTCCTGCTGGAGCGCAGCCTCACCCGTGTGCTGCTCGGCTTCATCGTGATGAGCAACGGCGTCAACCTGATGATCCTGTCGATGGCGGGGGAGGCCGGCGAGCCGCCGATCCTGTGGTTGTCCGAGCCGGAGGAGATGACCGATCCGCTGCCGCAGGCGATGATCCTGACAGCGATCGTCATCACCCTCGGCATCACCGCGTTCCTGCTGGCGATGGCGTACCGGAACTGGCAGCTCGAGGGCAACGACGAGGTCCAGGACGACGCCGAGGACATCAGGATCGTGCAGGGCGAGGGCCGCCGAGCGGTGCGGCAGCGCTTCGCCAAGGAGCGCCGCAGGCTCCAGGCCGACATCCGCCGCCAGCGCGCCGAGCTCCAGGCGACCATCGCCGCCGCCGACGCCCAGGAGCTGGCCGAGCAGGCCCGCATCAAGGCGGAGATCGCGGCGGCCCAGGCCGAACTGGCCCGCTACGAGGTCGAGGCCGAGGAGAGCGGGCCGGACGAGCGGTCGCAGGAGACCATGCGCAGGCTCACCGACCGCACGGAGAGCATGACCGCCCAGGTGCAGGAGCTGCGCGGGCGCATCCGCCTGGGACGCAGGCGGCTGCGCGAGCACCGCCGCGCCGACCGGGCCGCCGAGCGCGAGCTGTGGCGCGAGCTGCGCCGCCGCATCCGCTCGCAGCGGCGCCAGGCGCGCCAGACCATGTCGGCCGAGCGCGAGCGCCTGGCCCGCGCCGAGGACAGCGACCTGCAAGGGAGTGACTGATCATGGATGGGGAATACCTCGTCGGTTTCGTGCACTACCTCATTCCCCTGCCGGTGGTGCTCCCGCTGTTCGCGGCCGGGGTCAAGCTGGCCCTCGGCATCCGCTGGCCGCGGGTCCAGCAGTGGCTGAGCGTCATCTCGCTGGCCCTCGTGCTGATCATCGGGTTCGCGCTGATGCTGGGCGCCTACGAGTTCGGACCGCAGGCCGTGCAGGTGGGCGGCTGGGACGCGCCCATCGGCATCACCCTGGTCGCCGACCAGCTGTCCGCCCTGATGGTGACGGTCTCGGCGGCGATCACGCTCGCCGTGCTCGTCTACTCGATCGGCCAGGGCATGGCGGGCAAGGCCGAGGTCGCGCCGCTGTCGGTGTACCAGCCGACCTACCTGATCCTGGTGGCCGGCGTCTCCAACGCCTTCCTCGCCGGTGACCTGTTCAACCTGTACGTCGGGTTCGAGATCCTGCTGACCGCCAGCTACGTGCTGCTGACCCTGGGCGGCACCCAGTCGCGGATGCGTGCGGGCGCCATCTACGTGGTCGTGTCGCTGGTGTCGTCGGTGCTGTTCCTGATCGCCATCGCGCTGATCTTCGGGGCCACCGGCACGGTCAACATGGCGCAGCTCGCCGAGCGCCTCCCGGAGATCTCCCCCGACCTCAGGGTCGTCCTCCAGGTGATGCTGCTGTTCGCGTTCGGCATCAAGGCGGCGGTCTTCCCGCTGGCCGCCTGGCTCCCCGACTCCTACCCGACCGCCCCCGCGCCGGTCACGGCGGTGTTCGCGGGCCTGCTCACCAAGGTGGGCGTGTACGCGATCATCCGCGCCCAGACGCTCTTCTTCCCGGGCCAGGTCCTCAACGACCTGCTCATGTGGGTGGCCCTGGCCACCATGATCATGGGCATCCTCGGCGCGGTCGCGCAGACCGACATCAAGCGTCTGCTGTCGTTCACGCTGATCAGCCATATCGGCTACATGCTGTTCGGCGTGGCGCTCGGCAGCGAGCACGGCCTGGCCGGAGCGGTGTTCTACGTGGCGCACCACATCACCGTGCAGACGACGCTGTTCCTGGTCACGGGGCTCATCGAGCGCCGGGGCGGGTCGACGTCGCTGGACCAGCTGGGCGGGCTGGGTCGGATCGCGCCGGTACTGGCGGTCCTGTTCTTCATCCCCGCGATGAACCTGGGCGGCATCCCGCCGCTGTCCGGCTTCCTGGGCAAGATCGGCCTGCTCCAGGCCGGTGTGGAGGCGGGCACGCCGCTCTCCTACACGCTGGTCGGGGCCTCGGTCCTCACCAGCCTCCTGACCCTGTACGTGATCGCGCGGGTGTGGAACTACGCGTTCTGGCGGACGCCCTCCGAGGGCATGGTGGCCGAGCCCGGCACCGTGCTGGAGGACGTCGAGGCCGACGACGCGTCGACCGCGGCCCTGGGGCCGGGCGAGGCGGTCGGCCCGTCCTCCCGACTCGGCGACACCTCGACCCTGGCGGGCCCGGTCGTGACGTCCGTGGTCCTGCCCAAGAGCATGGTCGGCGCCACGGTCGCGCTGGTCGCGTTCGGCCTGGCCCTGACCGTGTTCGCGGGCCCGCTGATCCACTACTCCTCGGAGGCGGCGGTGGAGCTGATGGCCCGGACCCCGTACGTCGAGGCGGTTCTCGGAGGCGCCCGGTGATCGACCTGAAGGCGAAGAAGAGGATGGGTCTGGCCGCACTGCGGCGGCGCCTGGGCAAGGTCCAGGTCCCGGTGGCGCTCGGCATGACCCTGGTGTGGCTCCTGCTGTTCGACGGCTTCCGGCTGCGCTTCGAGTCCCTCGGCCTGCTGGTCCTGGGGTTCCTGGTGTCGGTCGTGATCATGCTGGTCTTCCCGCTGCCGCCGATCACCCCGGGGTTCCGGTTCCGGCCGGTGTACCTGGTCCGCATGCTCGTGTACGTGTTCGGCAGGATGGCCGTGGCCAGCTTCCGGGTGACGGTGCAGACCCTCTCCCCCGGCCCCGTGCGCAGCTCGGTGGTCGCGGTGCCGCTGCGCACCGAGGCCGACCTCATGCTGGTGTGCACGGCGATCGCCAGCTCGATCATCCCCGGCAGTGTGATCGTCGAGGTCTCCCAGCCGAACCACATCCTGTACGTGCACCTGCTGGGCGCGGACGACGAGAAGGGCATCGAGGCCGGCCGGGAGGACATCTGGAAGCTGGAGGAGCGGATCGTGATGGCTTTGGGCACCCGTGAGGACGTCGACGCGCTCCGTGCCGGACCGACCGTCGACGACCGGAGGGAGGACGCGTGAACATCCTGTGGATCGCCATCGGCCTCCTGCTCGGGGCGGCCGTCCTGCTGGGCGTGACCCGTATGGTGATCGGCCCCAGCATCCTGGACCGGGCGCTGTCCGTGGACGTGCTGCTCGCCTCGGCGCTGACCGGCATCGGCGCCTACGCGGCCTTCCACCGCGACCCGACGGTCCTGCCGACCCTGCTGGTGCTGTCGCTCCTGGGCTTCATCGGCTCGATCAGCATCGCCAAGTTCGTCGCCCGCCGCCCGGAGGAGCACGTGGCCACGCCGACCGAGCCCCCGGCCCCGGCCCCGGCCCCTGAGGAAGGGGGTTCGTCATGAGCGACCAGGTCGTCGCCGTCCTGGACTGGATCGCGATCCTGTGCCTGCTGGCCGGGGCGCTGCTCTCCCTCGTCGCCGGGGTGGGCCTGATCCGCTTCCCCGACCTGCTCTCCCGCATGCACACCGCGGCGAAGCCGCAGGTGCTGGGGCTCCTGCTGGTCCTGGTCGGGATCGGCATCCGGCTGATCCCGGAGGAGACCAACGTGTTCAACATCGGGACGCTGATCCTGGTGGGCCTGTTCCAGGTGGTGACGGTCCCCGTGGCCGGCCACATCGCCGCCCGGGTGGCCTACCGGACCGGGCGGGTCCACGCGGACCTGATCGTCCGCGACGAGCTGGCCGAGCGGCTGGCCGCCAAGCGCCGGGCCGACGGCGGCGGGGGGCCTCCCGAGACACGGGCCTGAGCCGGGGGGACCCGGTCCGCGCCGGAGAGGGGAACGGCCGGGGGAGGAGGTCCTCCCCCGGCCGTTCCGCGTGCCGCCGCCCACCGCGCCCCAGCGGGCGGCCGCGCGTGCGCGCGGCCCGGGGTCCCCCGGCCCGGGGCACCGGGCGGGGCGGCCGGCCCCGCCGGGGGTGGTGAGCCTCGACCGCCCGGGGGACCCGCGGC
>NZ_JBSHDN010000212.1:0-10557 GCF_053616335.1 Nocardiopsis sp. NPDC055824 | reverse complement strand
GCCCCCTCGACCCGCTCGGGACGCGTACGCCTAGCGGTGCGGGTTGACGACGACCTCGACCCGCTGGAACTCCTTGAGGTCCGTGTAGCCGGAGGTGGCCATCGTGCGGCGCAGGGCGCCCATGAGGTTCATGGAACCGTCGCTGGTGTCGGCCGGGCCGTGCAGGATCGACTTGAGGTCGCCGATGGTGCCCACCCTGACCCGCTCGCCGCGCGGCAGCTCCTCGTGGTGGGCCTCGCTGCCCCAGTGGTAGCCGCCGCCGGGGGCCTCCGTGGCCCGCGCCAGCGGCGAACCCACCATGACGGCGTCGGCGCCGCAGGCCAGGGCCTTGGCGATGTCACCGCTGCCGGTCATGCCGCCGTCCGCGATGACGTGCACGTAGCGGCCCCCGGACTCGTCCAGGTAGTCGCGGCGCGCGGCGGCCACGTCGCCGATGGCGCTCGCCATCGGCACGGCCACGCCGAGCACGGACCGCGTGGTGTGCCCGGAACCGCCGCCGAAGCCCACCAGCACGCCGGCCGCGCCGGTCCGCATCAGGTGCAGGGCCGCGGTGTAGGTGGCACAGCCGCCCACCACGACCGGGACGTCCAGGTCGTAGATGAACTGCTTGAGGTTGAGCGGCTCGGCGCGTCCGGACACGTGCTCGGCGGACACCGTGGTGCCGCGGATCACGAAGATGTCCACGCCGGCGTCGACGACGGCCTTGTGGTACTGGGCGGTGCGCTGCGGCGACAGCCGTGCCGCGGTGACCAGGCCGGCGTCGCGGATCTCCTCGATCCGGCGGCCGATCAGCTCCTCCTGGATGGGAGCGGCGTAGATCTCCTGGAGCCGCCTGGTGGCCGCGACGTCGTCGAGCTCGCGGATCTCCTGGAGCAGCGGTTCCGGGTCCTCGTAGCGGGTCCAGAGGCCCTCCAGGTCGAGCACGCCCAGACCGCCCTGCTCCCCGACGGCCACGACCGTCTTGGGGGAGGCGACGCTGTCCATGGGGCTGACCACCAGCGGCGTCTCGAACCGGTAGGCGTCGATCTGCCAGGCGATCGACACCTCCTCCGGGTCCCTCGTGCGTCGGGCAGGCACGATCCCGATCTCGTCGAGCTCATAGGCCCGGCGCCCGTTCTTGCCCAGCCCGATCTCCACCTGCGCCAACGTTTCGATCCCCTCTGACGTGCGGCACCGGCTCGTCTACCGGCGTCTTTCCTGCCGCCGAGAGTCTATCCGCCCAAAAGTTGGACCGGGTTTGCCCCGCTCCGCCTGGACTCGCGCAGCGCGGCCGACCGGGTCGCCGCCCCACCGGCCGGGCAGGCCCCGGCGGTCGCACCCGTCCCCGTGGGCGACCGGGTCCCCGACGGTCACGGGTTCCTCGGACATCCGGGCGTCGGAGCCGCCGCGGGGCCGCCGGGGGCGGGGAGCGGAAGGGGGGAGAAGGGGAAGGGCCGCCCGGGAGGGGTCTCCCGGACGGCCCGCACCGCCGACGCGCCGGCGGACCGGCGCGCGGGACGGGTCAGCGCGCGTTGTAGTTGGGCGCCTCGACGGTCATCTTGATGTCGTGCGGGTGGCTCTCCCGCAGTCCGGCGCTGGTGATCCGCATCAGCTGGCCGCGCTCGCGGAGCTCGGGCACGGTACGGGTCCCCGCGTACCACATGGACTGGTGGAGGCCCCCGACCAGCTGGTGGGCGACCGCCTGGAGCGGGCCGCGGAAGGGCACCTGGCCCTCGATGCCCTCGGGGACCAGCTTGTCCTCGGAGGCGACGTCGGCCTGGGCGTAGCGGTCCTTGGAGAAGGAGCGGCCCCGCATGGCGCCGAGCGAGCCCATGCCCCGGTAGGCCTTGAACTGCTTGCCGTTGATGAAGATCAGCTCTCCCGGGCTCTCCTCGACACCCGCGAGCAGGCTGCCGAGCATGACCGTGCTGGCGCCCGCGGCGATGGCCTTGGCGATCTCGCCGGAGTACTGGAGCCCGCCGTCCGCGATGAGCGGGACGCCCGCCGGACCACAGGCCCTGGAGGCCTCCAGGATGGCGGTGAGCTGCGGCGCGCCGACGCCGGCGACGACGCGGGTGGTGCAGATGGAGCCCGGGCCCACGCCGACCTTGACGGCGTCGGCCCCGGCGTCGACGAGCAGCTGGGCGCCGGCCCGCGTGGCCACGTTGCCCGCGACGATGTCGGCGCGGGAGTTGGCCTTGAGCTTGGCGATCATGTCGGCGAGCCCGGCGGAGTGGCCGTGCGCGGTGTCCACGACGACGAAGTCGACCCCGGCCTCGACGAGCAGCTTGGCCCGCTCCTCGGCCTCGGGTCCGACGCCGACGGCGCCGCCGACGACCAGGCGCCCGTCGGCGTCCTTGGTGGCGTCGGGGAACTGCTCGCTCTTGATGAAGTCCTTGACGGTGATCAGGCCGCGCAGGCGGTTCTGCGCGTCGACCAGGGGCAGCTTCTCGACCTTGTGCCTGCGGAGCAGCTCGAAGGCCTGCTCGCGGCTCACGCCGACGGGGGCGGTGACCAGGTTCTCGGTGGTCATGACGTCGCGGACCAGCCGGGCGCGGTCGCTCTCGAAGCGCATGTCCCTGTTGGTGACGATGCCGACGAGGGAGCCGCCGGCGTCGGTGACGGGGACGCCGGAGATCCGGTAGTGGGCGCACAGGCGCTCGACCTCGGCGAGGTCGTCCTCCGGCTTGCAGGTGACGGGGTCGGTGACCATCCCGGCCTCGGAGCGCTTGACCAGGTCGATCTGGCTGGCCTGGTCCTCGGCGGAGAGGTTGCGGTGCAGGACGCCGGCGCCGCCCTGGCGCGCCATGGCCACGGCCATCCGGGCCTCGGTGACGGTGTCCATCGCCGCGGACAGCAGGGGGATGCTCAGGGTGATGTTGCGGGACAGGCGGGTGGTGGTGTCCACCTCGCCCGGCTGGAGGTCGGAGTAGGCCGGTACGAGGAGCACGTCGTCGTAGGTCAACCCCGGCGGCAGCAGTTTGTCCCCGTAGTCGCTGTACTCCTGGCCCATGACACAACCTCCGCTATCCCGGCACACCTGCGCGGTTCGCCCCCGCGTGTCGTCTCATCCTAGGTCGTCGCCCTGTGCGGCCCCGGTGGAATGAGGTGTTTGACCCGTCACCCCGACCCGAAAGTGAGCGGTATCACGGTTTGGGGGCCGTGCTCGGACGGACCTGCCCGCCCCTGCCTCCGGACAACACCGGTCGGCGCCCCGGGCTTCCCTCGGGAGGGTCGGAGGGGCCGTGCGCCACGGGACCGGAGCGTCCACGGGCGGCCGGTCGCCGGAGGGGCCGGGGGTCACGGGCGGCCACCCGGCGGAGGGCGGGGCCGGCGCGCGGTGCGACGCGCTCAGTGCCAGCCGGAACTGCGGCGTCCGGCCTGGCCGGGGTAGCGGCAGCGGCCGTGGACCCGCGGGCGGTCGGGGCACAAGCGGCGCCCGGGACGGGGGCGTCCGCCGTGTTCAGGGGAGGAGGCGGTTCGCCACGGCCACCTGCCGAAGCCGAGCGATAGCTCGGTGCTGGGCGACCCGTACCGCGCCCGCCGACATTCCCAGTACATGTCCCGTCTCATCCGCTGTCAGTCCTGCGATCACCCTCATGACCAGGAGCTTGCGCTGCTGTTCCGGCAGCTCGTCCAGGAGCTCCCTGGCGCGCTGGGCCTCGATCACCCGCACCGCCGACTCCTCCGGTCCCGGGTCGTCGTCCGGCTGCTCGGGCACCGCGTCGGTGGGCACCGTCTCCACCCTGCCCGCGACGCGCAGGGTGTCGGCGACCTTGTGGGCGGCGATGCCGAACACGAAGGCCGCGAAGGGGCGGCCCCGGTCCTGGTAGCGCGGTACGGCCGAGAGCAGCGCGATGCAGACTTCCTGCGCCACGTCGTCGGAGTAGTGGGCCAGGCCCGAGACCCGGGCGAGGCGTGCGTGGCAGTACCTGACCACCATGGGCCGGACCGCGCGCAACAGCGAGTCCATGGCCCCGTCGTCCCCCCGGACGGCGAGCGAGCCCAGATGGTTCAACCCTGTGTCGCGGGCGGCGGAGTCCGCCTGCCCGTGTGTCCCTGGCCGCTGCGCGGTAGCGCCCCCCCGGGCGCCTGCATCCGTCACGTTAGGAATGATGCCCCCACTGCGGGACCCAACCGCTCCAATCGCCAACTACGGAATGGTCACGTTTTGGGAAAAACGTCCGAAAACGCCACACACTCCAGAGGGAAAAGAGGGGCTCCCGTGGTAGTGCGCGGGGGCGGGACACCGACGTGTCCCGCCCCCGGGCCGGATTCACACCCGACCCGTCACCGGGTCCGGGGCGTGGGGTCAGTGACCGTGGCCGTGGCCGTGGTCGTCCGCCTCCTCCTCGGGCTTGTCCGCCACCAGGACCTCGGTGGTCAGGAGCATGCCCGCGATGGACGCGGCGTTCTGGACGGCGGAGCGGGAGACCTTGACCGGGTCGAGGATGCCCTGGGCGGTCAGGTCGCCGTAGGTGCCCTTGGCCGCGTTGTAACCGTGACCGACCTCCAGCTCGGAGATCCGGTGGGTCACGACGTAGCCCTCGGCGCCCGCGTTCTCCGCGATCCACCGGGCGGGCTCGACCAGGGCGCGGCGCACGATCGCCACACCGGTGGCCTCGTCGCCGGTCAGCCCGAGGTCGTCCAGGGCGGACGCCGCGTGCACCAGGGAGGCCCCGCCGCCGGCGACGATGCCCTCCTCGATGGCCGCGCGGGTCGCCGAGATGGCGTCCTCCAGGCGGTGCTTCTTCTCCTTGAGCTCCACCTCGGTGGCGGCGCCGACGCGCAGGACGGACACGCCGCCCGCGAGCTTGGCCAGGCGCTCCTGGAGCTTCTCGCGGTCCCAGTCGGAGTCGCTCGCCTCGATCTCCTTGCGGATCTGGCGCACGCGGTCGTCGATCTCGGACTGCTCGCCGGCACCGTCGACGATGGTCGTCGCGTCCTTCGTGATGACGGTGCGGCGGGCGCTGCCCAGCGCGTCGAGTTCGGCGTTCTCCAGGGTCAGGCCGACCTCCTCGGCGATGACCTGGCCGCCGGTGAGGACGGCGATGTCCTGGAGCATGGCCTTGCGGCGCTCGCCGAAGCCGGGCGCCTTGACGGCGGCGACGTTGAGCGTGCCCCGGATCTTGTTGAGCACCAGGGCGCCCAGCGCGTCGCCGTCGATGTCCTCGGCGATGATCAGGAGCGGCTTCTTGCTCTGGACGACCTTCTCCAGCAGGGGCAGCAGCTCGTTGAGGCTGCTGATCTTCCCCTGGTTGATGAGGATGAGGGCGTCCTCCAGCACCGCCTCCTGACGGTCGCCGTCGGTGACGAAGTAGGGCGAGACGTAGCCCTTGTCGAACTGGAGCCCCTCGGTGAAGTCGAGGTCCATCCCGAAGGTGGGGGCCTCCTCCACCGTGATGACGCCGTCCTTGCCGACCTTGTCGAACGCCTCGGCGATCAGGTCGCCGATCTGGGCGTCCTGGGCGGAGTTGGTCGCCACGTAGGCGATGTCCTCGCGCTCCTCGACGGGGCGGGCGCGCTCCAGGAGGATCTCGGAGACGCGGGCGGCCGCGGCGTCGATGCCCCTCTTGAGGGCGAGCGGGGAGGCGCCGGAGGTGACGCTGCGCAGACCCTCGCGGACCAGGGCCTGGGCCAGGACGGTCGCGGTGGTGGTGCCGTCACCGGCGGCGTCGTTGGTCTTGGTGGCGACCTCCTTGACCAGCTGGGCGCCCAGGTTCTCGTACGGGTCGTCCAGCTCGATCTCACGGGCGACGGTCACGCCGTCGTTCGTGATGGTGGGGGCGCCGAACTTCTTGTCGATGACGACGTTGCGGCCGCGCGGGCCGAGCGTCACCTTGACGGCGTTGGCGAGGCGGTCGACGCCCCGCTCGAGGGCGCGGCGGGCGTCGTCCTCGAACTCCAGGATCTTCGGCATGTGGGTGCTTCCTCTTGAGGCTCGTATAAAACGAGCATCCCGCCCCGCCCGGCGTTATGCCGACCGGTGCGGGATGCCTGGCTCCGAGCCCGGTGGACCGGGCCCCGTCGAGACCTACTTCTCGACGACCGCGAGCAGGTCGCGGGCGGAGAGGACCAGGTACTCCTGGCCGTCGTACTTGACCTCGGTGCCGCCGTACTTGCTGTAGAGGACGACGTCGCCGACCTTCACGTCCAGCGGGATGCGCTTGTCGCCCTCGTCGTCCCAACGGCCGGGGCCCACGGCGAGGATCTCGCCCTCCTGGGGCTTCTCCTTGGCGGTGTCCGGGATGACCAGACCGGAAGCGGTGGTCTGCTCGGCCTCCAGCGTCCTGACCACGACGCGGTCCTCGAGCGGCTTCAGCACGGTCTTGGTGGCGGTCGACACGGTGTGACCTCCCCCTTCAAAGTTTCGGTGTACTGGCTCCGGTCCGCGCTGGCACGCGGACCGACTGCGAAAAAGGGGCGACAGAGGCGGCCTGTCGTCGCGGGTGCCAGACCGGCGTCGTCGCGATTAGCACTCTACCCCTGAGAGTGCCAGAATGGAAATGCGACCGTGACCCCCGGTCGGGGACTTCCGTGAGGAGCCGGGCATCCTGCCCGCGCCGCGGCGGCCCCCACGACGCGCGGGGCGTCCGGGTCCGCCGACACAGACCGCCCTTCGACGTCCGAGGTGAACCCCATGCGCGTGCCCGCCTTCGAGGCGCTGCTCTCCGACGCGGGCCGGGAGGTGCTGGAGGGCGTCGATCCGGGGAGCGCGGTCCGGGACCAGCTCGGCACGGCGTCCCTGCTGCGGTCCGACCCGCGCGTGGCGGCCCTGGACCCTGATCTACCCGTCTCGGAGCTGGTCAACGCGCTCCTGACCCAGGTCTCCCTCCGCGAGCGCGGCCGGGCCAAGTTCGGCGACGCGGCGGGGCGGATGTTCTTCACCCCGAACGGCCTGGAGCAGTCCACCCGGCGCGTCGTGGCCGAGTACCGGGCGGGGCGGACCGCCGCGGTCGCGGGTGCGGTGCCGGCGGGCGGCTCCGCGGGCGACCTGTGCTGCGGGATCGGCGCGGACCTGCTGGCGCTGGCCGGGCGCGGCGTCCCCGTGGAGGGCGTGGACTCCGACCCGCTGACGGTGGCGGTCGCCCGCGCCAACATCGGGGCCCTCGGGCTGTCGGACCTGGCGCGGGTCCGCGAGGGCGAGGCCGGCGCGTCGGCGGTCGGCCGCTACCCGCTGCTGTTCTGCGACCCGGCCAGGCGCGGCGGGCGCGGCCGGGTGTTCGACCCGGCCGCCTACTCCCCCCCGTGGGACGTGGCGACGGGGCTGGCCGGGGCCGCGGAGGCCGCCTGCCTGAAGGCGGCTCCGGGCATCCCGCACGAGGCACTGCCCGAGGACGCCTCCGCCGAGTGGATCTCGGTGGACGGGGAGCTCAAGGAGACGGCCCTGTGGTTCGGCGCCCTGGCGGAGGGCGCGGGGGCCCGGCGGCGCGCCACGGTCCTGCACGAGCGCGAGGGCCTGCTGGCCCGGGAGGGGGCGGCCGCGCACCTGGACGCCGACCCCGGGGCGGGCCCGGCGCCCGTGGCCCCGGCCCGGCGCTACCTGTACGACCCGGACCCGGCCGTGGTGCGGTCGCACCTGGTGGCGGAGGCGGCGGCGCGGGTGGACGGCGCGCTGCTGGACGAGCGGATCGCCTACTTCACCGCGGACACGGCGGCCGTGTCGCCGCTGTGGCGGGTGCTGGAGGTGGTGGAGATGCTGCCGTTCTCCCTGAAGCGCCTGAGGTCTGCGGTGCGGGCGCTGGACGCCGGGACGGTAACGATCAAGAAACGCGGATCGGCCGTGGACACGGAGAAGCTGCGCCGTGATCTGCGGGCGTCGGGCCCCGAGTCGGTGACCGTGGTCCTCACCAGGATCGGCGACCGGCCCTTCTGCCTGCTGTGCCGCGAGGTCGGGACCCCCTCCCCGGGGTGACCCCCCGTCGGCGGCCCGTCGGCGCCCGGGCCCCCGGCACGCCCGGCGGCGGGGGCGCGGACCCCAGATCGTTACCTCTCTCACCCAGATCTTCCGCCGTCCCCTGGGGGCGAAGGGACCCAGGTCGTTAAACTGACGACCGCTGCAGTCCTTCCCTTCTCATGGATTCACCCGGAAGACTCGTGTGAGCGGCCCGCCCCGCGATGCGGTCGGATCTCGGGCCTTGCGCCGTATATATACGGACAGTCACACTCCAGTCACGATGGGGCGGTAACCATCGCGGGAGCGCCGCCCGCCCGGGGACCATCGAGAACCCGACCCGTCCGGAACCGTCCACTCCCCCGTACGGGTACGGGAGCGCCAGAACCAAAGGAGCACCTCGGTGGAACAGACCAATCACAACTTCCTCAACGGGGGAGGCCAGTCCGGTGTCTCCGACCGGATGCGTGACCTGCTCTCCCAGGCCGCCCAGGAGCACGTCTCCGAGCAGAAGTCGCAGGGCGCCGTCAGCGAGGAGATGCGCCAGCGCCTCGAGGGGATGGAGTGGCTGCTCCGCGAACTGCGCGAGCGCGAGCTCACCTCCCTCGCCGAGTCCGTCACCACGGTCAACGGGCGCATCGACGACTTCCTCGCCCGCCCGCCGGAATGGGCCGAGACCCTCGCCGAGCACATCGAGGTCGTCGGCCAGCAGGTCAAGCCGCTGTCGGACATGCCCTCCCTGCGGGCCGACACCCAGCGCATCGCCGGACACCTGGACACCGTGCTCACCCGCCTCCAGCGGATGGCCGAGACCGGCGACCGGACGGCCGACCAGGTCACCGAGCTCGGTGAGCGCCTGAACGGGCTGAGCGAGACCGTGGGCGCCCGCCTGGACTCCCTCGACACCGCCCTCGCCGCGCTCACCGCCAAGGCCGACGCCGTCGAGGCGTCGCTGTCCGCCCTCTCCGAGGTCTCCGGCGAGCGGCACGGGGCCGTCGTCACCGCTCTGGCCGAGAGCCGCACCGAGCTCTCCGACTCCCTCGCCGAGGGGCGCACCGAGCTGGCCGAGGCGCTGGCCGCCGGGCGGACCGAGATCACCGGCGCCGTCGAGGCCGGGCGCGAGAGCCTGGCGGGCGTCGTCGCCGAGAGCCGCGAGGCCCTCACCGCCGCGGGCGCCGCCCTGGGCGAGACCGTCACCGCCAAGGTCGAAGAGGCCTCCGGCGAGCTGCGGACCCTCGTGGAGGAGCGCGCCGGCGACCTCCGGGCCTCCGTCGAGGAGCGGGCCGCCGAGCTCCGCACCGAGGGCGGGGAGCGCACGGCCGAGCTGCGCACCGCCCTGGAGGAGCGCACCGCGCAGCAGCACGAGGCCCTGCTGGCCCGCCTCCAGGAGAACACCGGCGAGCTGGGCGAGCGCACCACCGCCCTGGCCGGGGAGCTCACCGCCCTGGCGGCCGCGTCCGGCGAGCGCCACGAGGCCCTCACCGGCAAGCACGAGGCCCTGGCCGCCAAGGTCGCGGAGAGCGTCGGCTACCTCAGCACGCAGGCCGAGGAGAACCACGCCGAGGCGACCGCCGCCGTCGCCGACGTCACGGGATCGCTCGCCAAGCTGCGGGAGAACCACGAGTCGTCGCTCACCGAGCTGCGCACCCACCTGCGCCAGCGCCTGGCCGAGCTCGGCGAGGAGATGGAGCTGGGCCGTACCGAGACCCGGGAGCACGCCGAGTCCACGTCGGAGCGGCTGCGCGAGGCCCTGGCCGAGCGCACCGACGCCCTGGGCGCCCGGATCTCCGAGGACTCCGAGCGGGTCACCGCGGGCTTCGCGGAGCTGCGCGAGTCCGTCCGGGAGTCCGGCGACAGGCTCTCCACGGAGTCCGAGGAGCGGCACCGGACGCTGGCCGAGGCACTCACCGAACAGGTCGAGGCCCACCGCGGCGCGCTGGACGAGCGCCTGGAGCGGCAGCGCGAGGCGCTGACCGGCAAGGTCGACAACCACCTCTCGCAGATCACCGGCAAGGTGGACCACGAGCTGGGCCGCCTCACCGACCGCTTCGACACCTTCGAGGGGCACTTCGAGGGAAGCTTCGAGTCCGTCGAGGGCAAGATCGACCGCATCGACGGCCGGATGGACGGTGTCAACGGCCGCCTGGACGGCGTGGACGGCCGGATCAACGGCGTCGAGGGCCAGTTCGAGGGCGTCAGCGGGCACTTCGAGGGCGTGGACGGCCGCATGGAGGCCATCGACGACCGGCTGGAGGCGCTCAACCAGCGGCTCAACCAGCTTCCGCAGACCATGGAGGTCAGCGAGCTGCACCGCCGCCTGACCGACCTGGTGGACCGTCCGCAGCTGGACCACTCCGGCAAGCTGGACGAGATCGACGAGCACGTCACCTCGGCGGTGGCCCCGGTGCTGCGCGAGCTCAAGCAGCGTCCGGACCGCCACGAGCTGGAGGAGACCGTCACCGAGGCGGTCGAGAACTCGCACGACGACATCACCAAGCGGTTCTCCTCCCTGGAGGAGACGGTGCTCGCCCTGGCCGAGGCGCTGCTGCGCCCGGGCAGGGACGGCAAGAAGAAGCGCCGCCGCGACGAGGACGAGGACGACGAGTAGCGGGCGGGACGGGGGCGGCGGACGCGCCGTCCGCCCCCTGACCGCCCCCGGGAGGGCCGGGACGCCGCGGGCGTCC
>NZ_JBSHDN010000211.1:0-10754 GCF_053616335.1 Nocardiopsis sp. NPDC055824 | reverse complement strand
GCGGGCGCGATCGTGTCGGGTTCGGCGGGCACGGCCGCGGCCAAGCAGGAGGCCCTGGAGGCCGCCGGCGTCAAGGTCGGCAAGACCCCCAGCGAGACTGCCAAGCTGGTGCGCGAGCTGTTCTAGCACGCGCCCCGGGAGCAGCCCCGACGGGTGACCGCTTCGACGGCTCCGCCCCACCGCCGGTTCATCCGGAGGGTGGGGCGGAGCCGTTTTCGCGTGTCCGGCTGGTCGAGGGCCCGCGAACCGCCGTCCGACCTGCTGCGGACGGTCTGCACGGTGGCCACGACCGCGCCCGGGACGAGGAGGACCAGGAGGAAGAACAGCCACGCGAACACGGCGCCGGTGTTGCCGCTGGAGATGGACGGCACCCCCCAGAGCACGAACATGATCCCTCCCCAGATCACCAGACCGCCCGTGTGGGGACGGTTGCGGCGGTCGGACGAGCCCTTCCCGCCCTCCCGCCGGGCCGGCGGGCGTCCGGCCGTCCCGGCAGGCGTGGGCGGGCGCCCGTCCCCCGGCTCCGCGTCCCCGGGGACGGCGAGCGCGCTGGGCCGGGACTCCGGGGGCAGGTCCTCGAAGAGCGGGACCAGGTCCGTGTTGGCGACCGCCTCCAGCACCGCCCCGGCGCGGGTCCCGTGCTCCTCGGGGTCCAGACGGCCCTCCTCCAGAGCCGTCCGCAACCGTTCCAGCGCCTCGTCGCGCTCCCGGTCGGAGAGCCGGTAGCGGTCGGGGTCGGTGCCTGCCATGGGTGTCCGTCCGCAGCGGGGGTGAAACCTGTCTCCCTCCGTACGACGGGGGCCGGACGCCGACGGTTCCACCGGCGCCGCCGCACACGCGCGCACGACACGCGCGGCGGGATACCGCGGAGCATTCCGGTCCCTGGCAGCATAAGTCGGGTGAGTACGCCAGGATCTCCCCCCGACCGGGGCCGACCGCCGAAGCGCCCGCGGGCCACCGCCGCGGAAGCCTCCGCGCCGGAGGCCGCCGACGAGCGCAGGCCCCTCTACGCGACCGGGGGCATCGCCGCCGCCACGGCGGCGGGCAGCGGTCTGGCCGCCATCGTCACCCTCACCATCATCGGCTGGGTGGCCGCGCCGCACGACACCTTCGGCGAGGACATCGTCGACATCCTCCAGGGAGCGGTCCTGGCCTGGCTGGTCGGCCACCACGTGTCGTTCACCGTGCCCGACGGGCAGATCGCCCTGCTCCCGCTCGGGCTGGTCCTGCTGCCGGGCCTGCTGCTGTACCGGTCGGGCCGCTGGCTGGCCCGCTCCTGCGAGATCCTGCGGCTCCGGTACGTGTGGGGGGCGGCGGTGGCCGTCGCCGGCCCCTACGCGGCGATCGCCGGCACGCTGGCGCTGGTGGCGCGCACCGAGGCGATCGAACCCAGCATGCCGCGCGCCCTCGTCATGGGGTTCGCCATCGCCTTCCTCGCCGCCGGGCTGGGGGCGCTGCGCCAGCTGATGCGCGACAAGGGCGTGGCGGTCCGGGACCTGCTGGAGCTGATGCCCGCCAGGCCGAGGTCCCTCCTGGTGGGGTTGCTCGCGTCCACCGGCACCCTCCTGCTGGGCGGGCTGCTGCTGTTCGCGGCGGCGCTGGCGTTCGCCTTCCCGGAAGCCGTCGAGACGACGAGGGTGCTGGGGCCCGGCGTGGTCGGCGGTGTGCTGCTGGTGGTCATCCAGCTGGCGTACCTGCCCAACGCGGTGGTGTTCGCGGTCTGCTACGCGCTGGGGCCGGGGTTCGCGATGGGCGCGGGTACCGTCGTCGCCCCGACCGGGGTGTCGGTGGGCGCCCTGCCGGTGTTCCCGATGCTGGCCGCACTGCCGGACGACGGGGCCGCTCCGGCGGTGTCCCTGGTGGCGCTGGCCCTGCCGTTCGCGGCGGGCGCGGTGGGCGGTGTCCTGACCCAGCGCAGTGCGCCGGACGCGGTCGGCGAGGCGGCCCCCCTGTGGGGGTTCGTGTGCGGTGTGACCACGGGGATCCTGTGCGCGGCCATGGCGGAGATCGCGGGCGGGCCCCTGGGGGGAGAGCGGCTCAGTGAGGTGGGGCCGTCGGCGTGGCAGGTGGGCCTCGTCGCCGCCCTGGAGGTCGGGGTGGCCGCGGCGGTCGCCGCCTGGATCGCGAACTGGTGGTACTGGCGCAAGCTGCGGCTGGGGAAGGGCACGGAGTCCCCCGGCTCCACGGAGTCCGGGACGGGCGCCGCGAAGAAGGGGGCACGGGCCCCCGTGCGGCCGGGGGCCGAGCCGCGGCCGGTGGTCGAGCTGCCGCCGGACGTCCCGGTCGGGAAGGGCCTGGCGACGGTGACGCCGCTGCGCCGCCGTGACGGCCAGGGCGTCGGTGACGCCGGGGAGGAGGCGGGGCCGGACCCGGAGCCCTCTCCCGCCACCCCCGGGGAGATGAGGGCGGCCAGGGACCGGGAGCGGGCCGCCCGGACGGTCGACCGCGGCGCCGAGCGCGGCGCGCGCAAGGAGGCCCGCCGGGAACTGCGCGACCACCGGCGCCGGGAGAGGCGGGAGGCGAAGGACGCCCGCCGCGCCTCCGGCGGTCGCTGGTGGCGGCGGAGGCCGGGCGAGGACGAGGAGATGTACGGCATCACCTACGAGGCGGACCCCGGCGGCGTGGACGCCCCCGGGCACTGACCCGTTCGGCGGTGCCGCACCGGACCGCCGCACGGCGGCGGGTCCGGCGGCCTCCGGTGGAGGCCGCTCGGACGGGAGCCGTCCCGGCCGACGCCTCCGGGGACGCCCCGGCCGGGGTCCGGGCTACTGGGCCGGGGTGCTCCGGCCGGCTTTCCTGTGCGGCTCGAAGACGGCGTTGACCAGGTCGCTGCACCACTTGAGGAGTTCCAGGTCGCGCAGCGGCTTGCCGCCCAGGCCACCGGCCTTGGGCACCGGTACCAGCAGGGTCCGCGTCGTCTCCTTGTGCAGGGACTTGGGGTACATCCGCCGCAGCCTCAGCTCCTGCGACTCGCGCAGGTCGACCGGGGAGAACCTGATCTGGTTGCCCTGCATGACGACGTCCGAGAGCCCCGCCGACTTGGCGAGCACCCGGAACCGCGCCACCGCCATCAGGTTGTCCACCTGCTGGGGCGGGGGCCCGTACCGGTCGGTGAGCTCCTCGTACGCGGCGAGGATGTCCTCCTCGCTGCCCACGCCGGCGATCCGTTTGTACGACTGGAGCCGCAGCCGCTCGCCCGGAACGTAGTCGTGCGGGATGTGCGCGTTGATGGGCAGCTCGACCCGGGTCTCGATCTCCTCGACCGCGTCCGGATCGCCCTTGAGCTCGGCCACGGCCTCGCCCACCATGCGCACGTACAGGTCGAAGCCCACGCCCGCGATGGTGCCGGACTGCTCCGCGCCCAGGATGTTGCCCGCGCCCCGGATCTCCAGGTCCTTCATGGCCACGTACATGCCCGCGCCCATCTCGGTGTGCTGGGCGACCGTGGCCAGGCGCTCGTAGGCGGTCTCGGACAGCGGTTTCTCCGGCGGGTACAGGAAGTACGCGTAGGCGCGCTCGCGCCCGCGGCCCACCCGGCCGCGGAGCTGGTGCAGCTGCGAGAGCCCGTAGGTGTCGGCGCGGTCGATGATGAGGGTGTTGGCGTTGGGCACGTCCAGGCCGGACTCGACGATGGTCGTGGAGACCAGCACGTCGAAGTTCTTCTCCCAGAAGTCGACCATGACCTTCTCGAGCTGCTGCTCGTTCATCTGACCGTGCGCGTAGGCCACCCGGGCCTCCGGCACCAGGCGCTTGATGCTCGCCGCGACCTTGTCGATGGAGGCCACGCGGTTGTGCACGAAGAACACCTGGCCCTCGCGCATCAGCTCGCGGCGGATCGCGGCGGTGATCTGCTTGTCCTCGTAGGGGCCCACGAAGGTGAGCACCGGGTGGCGCTCCTCCGGCGGGGTGAGGATCGTGGTCATCTCGCGGATGCCGGTCAGGCCCATCTCCAGGGTGCGCGGGATCGGCGTCGCCGACATCGCCAGCACGTCGACCTGGGTGCGCAGCCGCTTGAGGGCCTCCTTGTGCTCCACGCCGAAGCGCTGCTCCTCGTCGATGATGACCAGGCCCAGGTCCTTGAAGCGGGTCTCCGACGACAGCAGGCGGTGCGTGCCGATGACGACGTCCACCTCGCCGCTGCGCAGCCCCTCGCGGGTCACCTCGACCTCGCCGTCGGTCTGGAACCGCGACATCGGTTTGACGGTGACCGGGAACGACGCGTACCGCTCGGTGAACGTGGACATGTGCTGCTGCACCAGCAGCGTGGTGGGCACCAGCAGAGCCACCTGCTTGCCGTCCTGGACCGCCTTGAACGCGGCGCGCACCGCGACCTCGGTCTTGCCGTAGCCGACGTCGCCGCAGATCAACCGGTCCATGGGGACGGACCGGGACATGTCCTTCTTGACCTCGTCGATGGCCGCGAGCTGGTCGGGCGTCTCCACGTACGGGAAGGCGTCCTCGAGTTCCCGCTGCCACGGGGTGTCCGGACCGAACGCGTGGCCCGGGGAGGCCTGGCGGGCCGAGTACAGGCGGATGAGGTCGCCGGCGATCTCGCGGACGACCTTGCGGGCGCGGCTCTTGGCCTTGCTCCACTCGGCGCCGCCCATCTTGGACAGGGTGGGGGCCTCGCCGCCCACGTACCGGGTGACCTCGCCGAGCTGCTCGGTGGGGACGAAGAGGCGGTCGCCCGGCTGGCCGCGCTTGGAGGGCGCGTACTCGATGAGCAGGTACTCGCGGGTGGCCCCCTGGATCTGGCGGCTGACCATCTCCAGGTAGCGGCCCACGCCGTGCTGCTCGTGGACGACGTAGTCGCCCGGTTTGAGCTGGAGCGGGTCCACGGTGCCGCGCCGCCTGCTCGGCATCCTGCGCATGTCGCGGGTGGAGGACTTCTGTCCGGCCAGGTCGGTCTCGGTGAGCACCACCGTGTGGACCGTCCGCAGCAGGAACCCGTGGTCGACCAGCCCGGTGGTGACGGTGGCGACGGCGGGCGGGGGAGGGTCGGCCAGGTCGGAGGCGAGGGCGGCGCCCAGGCCGGCGTCGCGCAGCATCGCGACCAGCCGCTCGGCGGGGCCGTGGCCCTGGGTGACCAGGACGACGCTCCAGTTGTCGTGCAGCCAGCCCTTGATGTCGGCCAGGGCGCGCTCGGTGTCCCCGCGGTAGGACTCGGCGGGTGCGGCGCCGACGACGACGGCGTCGTCCTCCTCGGAGGCGCCCCCCTCGTCGCCCGCGCTGAAGGGCGTGAGGCCCCACCAGGGCAGGTCGCGCCCGGCCGCGGCGGCGCGCAGCTCGGCGACGGACATGTAGGCGGACGCGCCCAGGTCGATGGGGGCCTCGCCGCCGGAGGCGGCGTTGATCCACGAGGCGTCGAGGAACTCGGCGCTGGTGGCCTCCAGCTCCACCGCGCGGGTGCGGATGCGCTCGGGGTCGCAGCCCACCACCATCGCGCCCTCGGGCAGGTAGGTGAAGAAGGGCTCCATGCGTTCGGCGAGCACGGGCGCGAACGCCTCCATACCCTCGACGGAGACGCCGTCGGCGATCTTGTGCAGGATCTCGGCGAGGGAGGGGTGCTCCTCGGCCAGGGCCCGTGCGCGGTCGCGCACGGTGTCGGTGAGCAGGAGTTCGCGGCACGGCGGTGCGAACAGCCCGGAGGCGGCGCCGGCGCGCGAGCCCTCGTCGCCCTCGCGCGGGGCGATGGACCGCTGGTCCGCCACCTGGAAGTAGCGGATGTCCTCGACGGTGTCGCCCCAGAACTCCAGCCGCAGAGGGTGCTCCTCGGTGGGCGGGAACACGTCCAGGATGCCGCCGCGCACGGCCATGTCGCCGCGCTTCTCGACCAGGTCGACCCGGGCGTAGCCGGTGTCGGCCAGGGCCGTGACCACGTCCTCCAGGGACGCCTCGTCGCCGGGGCGGATGCGGACCGGCTCCAGGTCGCCCAGTCCGGCCACGAGCGGTTGCAGGACGCTGCGCACGGGGGCGACGACCACCCGCAGCGGGGTGGTGAGCGGGTCGGCGGGGTCGGGGTGCGCCAGGCGGCGCAGGACGGCGAGACGCTGTCCGACCGTGTCCGAGCGGGGGGAGAGCCGCTCGTGCGGGAGCGTCTCCCAGGCGGGGAAGAGCGCGACGGAGTCGTCGGGCAGCAGCGAGCACAGGGCGTCGGTCAGGTCCGAGGCCTCGCGCTCGGTGGCGGTGACGGCGAGGACGGGCCGACCCGCGCCCACGGGGGCGTCGGCGGCCAGCGCGCCCACCATGAAGGGGCGCAGCGCGGCCGGCGCGACGAGGTCGAGGTGGGGATCGAGGCCGCGTCGGGCGGCCTCGATCGCGCTGTGCAGTGCCGGGTCCCTGGAGACGTCGGCGAGAAGTCCAATAAGGCTCATAGCACCAGAAACTGAAAGTGGAAGTGGGTCCGGATCAGGCGGTGGTCGCGGCCTGCACGATGAGAAGGCGGCTGCGGGAGTGGACGCCCGGCACCCCTCAGACTATCGAGTCCGGAGGTTTCGCGCGGGCGGGGTGTGGACGAAGGCCCCGCAGGCTCGCCCGTGCCGCCCCCGGCGGCAACCGGCGCCGGAGGGGCGGTGCACAGTCGGTGGAACCGCCGGTGGGGTGCTTCTATTCCGGCTCCCCCGCCGTCCGCGCCGCGCTCCGTGCGACGCGGGCGGGGCGGCCGGGGGCGTCGGGCATACGCTAGAGGCGATTCCCGGAACACCGTAGGAGAGGAACCTCGTGGTGAGTGCGATCAGGCGTGGGAGCGCGCCGGAGGGCGGCGGCGGACGGTCGGGCGCCCCGGTCTTCGTCCCGGGTCCGGACGGCCTCGCCCACCTGGAGCTGATCCTCAACGGCGCCTACCCGCTGCCCGGCTTCATGACGCGGGACGAGGCCGCGTCGGTGGAGCGCTCCGGGCGGCTGCCCGACGGCCGCCCCTGGCCGGTTCCGGTCACCCTGGAGGTGCCGGAGGCGCTGGCGGGGGCCGCGGCGCTGACCCTCGCCGACCCCGAGGGCGCGCCGCTGGCCGAGCTGACCGTCACCGAGCACTGGGAGGCGGAGGGCGTCCACCGCCTGGCGGGGGACGTGGCGCTGCTGCGGCCGCCCATGTACGGGGTGCTGCGCAAGCTGCGGTCCTCGCCCGCGGAGGTGCGGGGCCAGCGCGAGCTCGAACCCTCCTCGTGCGGGTCGCTGCTCGCGGTGGTCACCGACCGGCCCCTGCACCACCGGGTCCTGCACCAGATCCGCGCGGAGGCCGACGCCCTCGGGGAGGCGGCGGGCGGCGCCCGCGCCGAGGTGCTGGTGATCGTCGAGACGGGCCTGGAGGACGAGGGCATGGCGACGGCGGTCCTGGCCGCCGAACCGCTGCTGCCGGGGCGCACCGCGTTCGTCGTGTGCACCCTGCCGAGGGGCGCCGCGCGGACCGAGGGCGCGCTCGGCGGCAGCTGGGGCGTGCGCGACGTGGCGCTGGCCGCGCACGTGGCCGCCGCCTACGGCGCCACCCACATGCTGGCGGTGACCGGCGGGAGCGGACCGGACGTCGAGCGGGTGATGGCCCGGCGCCCGCCGCTCACGGTCCTGGAGCCGGAGCCGTGGCGCTACGACTCGTCCGAGGGGCTGTGGCAGCCCCTGACCCGCGTGGACCCCGCGCACGCCGTCCCGGAGCCGACGGACGAGGAGGTCGAGGCCGAGCTGGCGCACGGGCGCGAGCTTCCCGCCTGGTTCACCCCGGCCCGCGTGGGCGCCGAACTGGCGCGGTTGCGCCCGGCGCGGACCAAGCGGGGGGTCGCGATCCTGTTCACCGGCCTGTCGGGTTCGGGCAAGTCCACGATCGCGCGCGGGGTGTGCGACGGCATCCGCAGGTCGGGGCGCACGGTGACCCTGCTGGACGGGGACGTGGTCCGGCGCATGCTCTCCAGCGGGCTGACGTTCTCGCGGGAGGACCGGGAGCTCAACATCCGCCGCATCGGCTATGTCGCCGCGGAGATCACCCGGCACGGCGGGGTGGCCGTGTGCGCGCCGATCGCCCCGTACGCGGCGGGCCGGGCCGAGGTGCGGGCGATGGTGGAGGAGTTCGGGGACTTCTTCCTCGTGCACGTGGCGACGCCCCTGGAGGTGTGCGAGGCCCGTGACCGCAAGGGGCTCTACGCCAAGGCGCGCGCGGGGGAGGTCGCGGAGTTCACGGGGATCTCCGACCCCTACGAGGAGCCCGGGGACGCCGACCTGGTGCTGGACACCGGCGGCGACCCGGCGGAGTCCGTGGCCGAGGTGATGGCGGCCCTGCGCGAGGGCGGATGGCTGCCCGGCTAGGGTGCGGGCGCGCAGGACGAGCAGTGGCAGGATCCCGACAGCTAAGGACCGAGATGACCGACCCCCAGCCGACCGGGCACCGAGTACTGCGCCTGGTGGAGGTGATGGACACCCTGCGCAGGGAGTGTCCCTGGGACAGCTCCCAGACCCACGAGTCGCTGGCCAAGTACCTGATCCAGGAGGCCTACGAGACCCTGGAGACCATCGAGGAGGGCGACCTGGCCTCGCTCCGCGAGGAGCTGGGCGACGTGCTGCTCCAGGTGGTGTTCCACGCGGCCGTCGCCGCCGAGCGCCCCGAGGGCGACCCGGCGCGCTTCACGGTGGACGACGTCGCGGACGCGATCATCGACAAGATGACCCGCCGTCACCCGCACGTGTTCGGCGGGGCCGAGGTGGCGGGCGTCGACGAGGTGTGGGCCGACTGGGAGGCCATCAAGGCGGCCGAGCGCGCGGCCAAGGCGGAGGCGGGCGGGAACGGCGCGAAGCCCTCCGTCCTGGACGGGGTGCCGTTCGCGCAGCCCGCCGTGCTGCTGGCCCACGAGCTCCAGAGGAGGGCGGTCCGCAACGGCTTCCCCGCCGAGCTGGTGGGCGACGACGGGGCCGAGGGCGGCGGGCTGTTCGCCGCCGTGGCGGCGGAGGGCGCCCGGGGCCGGGACGCGGAGACGGACCTCAGGGCGGCGTCCCGCAGGTTCGACGCGCGCGTGCGCGCCGCCGAGGAGGCGGCCCGCGCCGACGGCAGGGAGCCCCGCGACCTGTCCGCGGCGGAGTGGCGCTCCTACTGGGACGCGGCCGGCGTCTAGCGCCCCCGCGTCACCCCGGGCGGGCCTCCGGGGGAGGGGGCGGCAGGGCGCGCGTGCGGACGGCCTCCGTGGCGGGGTCGCGCTCCGCGCCGCCCGCCCGGGGCCGGCGCGCCGTCTCGCTGATGGTCAGCCAGAGGCCGACGATCACCCAGTTGGCCATCAGCGCCGACCCCCCGGCCGACAGGAACGGCGCGGTCATACCGGTCAGGGGGATGAGGAGGGTCGCCCCGCCGAGCACGATGAACACGTCGAACGCGGTGAGGAAGGCGTATCCGAGGGCCGTCAGCTTCAGGAACCAGTCCCGGGAGCCCAGAGCGATGCGGAACCCCCGCTCGGCCAGGACCAGGAGCAGGAGGAGGACGGCCATCAGGCCGGTGAGCCCCAGCTTCTCGCCCACCGAGACCAGGACCAGGTCGCTGTCGGCGGCGAAGACCTCCTGGACGGCCCCGCCTCCGAAGCCCGTCCCGGTCAGGCCGCCCTCGGCGAGCGCGAACACGCCCTCGACGATCTGGTAGCTGCCTCCGGGGCGGCTGTACACCTCCTCGTCGAAGGGGTCGAGCCAGATGTCCACGCGGTTGCGCACGTGCCCGAACATCAGGTACGCCGCGTACGCGCCCGCCGAGAAGGCCATCAGACCGATGAGCACCCACGACTTGCGGGCGGTGGCGGCGTAGAGCACCGCCAGGAACGTCCCGAACAGCAGGAGCGACGTCCCCAGGTCCCTGGTGCCCACGAGCAGGAGGATCGCCAGGCCCCAGCCCACGGCCATGGGCGCCAGGTCGCGTGCGCGGGGCACGCTGAACACCTTGAGGCGGCCGACCCTGACGGTGCGGGTGACCAGCGCCATCACCTCGCGGCGCCGGCCCAGGTACGAGGCGAGGAAGAGGACGAGGAGCACCTTGGCGAACTCCGAGGGCTGCATCGTGAACGGGCCCAGGCCGATCCACCGCCGGGCGCCCAGCACCTCGTGGCCCAGAGGGGACAGCGGCAGCAGGAGCAGGAGCAGGGCGGCGCCCGCGATCACGTACGTGTACATGGTGAGCCGCTGCGGGCGTCGCACGGCCACCACCGCGGCGGCGCACAGGGCCATGCCCACGACGGTCCACACCACCTGCCGGTCGGCGTCCCCGTGCTCCCCGGCGGTCGCGGCCCGGGTCGTCTGGATCACCCAGATCATGGTGACGCCCAGTCCGTTCAGGACGGTGGCGACCGGCATGACGACCGGGTCGGCGTAGGGCGCGACCCGGCGCAGCAGGAGGTGGAGGGAGAGGGCCCCGGCGCACAGGACGGCCAGGTAGAGGCCGAGGACGGGTTCGGCGCCGCCGGTGACGGACAGGGACGCCGTCAGGAGGGTCGCCGCGACCGTCACGAGCCCGGCCGCGAGCAGGACGAGCTCGGACCCCCGGCGGGGCACCGGGGGGAGGGCTCCGTCGGCGGACACCGGTCCGGTCTCGGGGTCGCCCACTGTCGTTCCGCCGTCCACCTCGGGGCACGGGCGCCCGGGCCGGGCTCCCCGGCCCGGCCGGGTACTCCGCCCCTGCACTATAGGCGGGGGAGCCGTCCCGGCCCCCGAGGCGTGGCCCCCCGGCGGGGGGCGCCCCGGCCCCCCCCCCGGGGGGCCCCCGCCCCGGCGCCGGGGGGGCCCCCAGCACGGCCCGCGCCGCC
>NZ_JBSHDN010000210.1:0-10787 GCF_053616335.1 Nocardiopsis sp. NPDC055824 | reverse complement strand
GAACACGCGGATCCTAGGAGAGGCCGAGCTCGCGCTCGAAGTCGCCCTCCTCCAGCCGCTCCCTCACGGTCTGGAGGAAGCGTCCGGCGTCGGCGCTGTCGATCAGGCGGTGGTCGTGGGCCAGCGACAGGTAGACCATCGAGCGCACCGCGATCACCTCGCCGCCCATGGCCGGGTCCTCGACCACGACGGGGCGCTTGACGATCGCGCCGGTGCCGAGGATGGCCACCTGCGGCTGGTTGATGATCGGCGTGCCGAAGAGGGCGCCGGTGCACCCGGTCTCGGCGATGGTGAACGTGCCGCCGCCCAGCTCGTCCGGGCCGAGCCTGCCGGTGTGGGCACGCTCGCTCAGGTCGGTGATCGTGCGGGCGAGCCCGTCCAGGTTCAGCTTGCCCGCGTCCTTCACGACCGGGGCGAGCAGACCGCGCTCGGTGTCCACCGAGACGGCGAGGTTCTCGACGTCGTGGTAGGTCACCTCCTGCTTGTCACCGTCGATGACCGCGTTGAGCTTGGGGTGGGTCCTGAGGGCCTCGACCGCGGCCAGGCCGAAGAACGCGAAGAAGTCCGGGGCGGCCCCGTCCCGCTTGGCGACCTGCTCGCGCAGGCGGGCGATCTTGGTGACGTCCACCTCGATGACCTGCGTGGCCGTCGCGGAGACGTGCAGCGACTCCACCATGTGGTCCGCGATGGACTGGCGCAGGCGGGTCAGCTTCTCGGTCCGGCCGCGCAGGGAGGTGTCGGCGGCGACCTTGCGGGGAGCCGAGGAGGGCGCCGCGGGGGCGGCGGCGCGCGCGGCGGCGGCCTTCTGCTCCTCCGCCGCCTTGAGCACGTCCTGCTTGCGGATGCGGCCGCCCACGCCCGTGCCGCTCACCCGGCCCAGGTCCACGCGGTGCTCGGACGCGAGCTTGCGCACCAGCGGCGTCACGTACGCCTCGGTGACGGCGTCGGTGCCGGAGGCCCGGCCGGTGCCGCTGAGGGTCTCGATGTCCACGGAGGGGCCGTCGTCCGCCGAGTCCGCGCGCGCGGCGGGGGCCGGCTCGGGCTCCGGCTTCGCTTCGGCCTTCGGCTCCGGGGCGGGCTCGGGCTTCGCTTCGGCCTTCGGCTCCGGCGTGGGCTCGGCCTGAGGGGGCGCGGGCGCCTCGGAGGCGGAGGGCGCCTCGCCCCCGGTGCCGCCGATGACGGCGATCTCGGCGCCGATCTCCACGGTCTCGTCCTCGTCCACCAGGATCTTGGTGAGTACACCGGCGACCGGGGACGGGATCTCGGTGTCCACCTTGTCGGTGGAGACCTCAAGGAGCGGCTCGTCCACCTCGACGGTGTCGCCCACGTTCTTGAGCCACTGGGTGACGGTCCCCTCGGTGACGCTCTCACCCAGGGCGGGCATGGTCACCGACGTGGTGGGTCCGTCGGAGGACGGGGCGGACGCGGCGGGGGACGCGGCCGGCTCGGGCTCGGCGGCGGCCTCGGGCTCCGGGGCGGCCTCCGGCTCGGGCTCCGGCTCCGGCTCCGCCTCGGGCCGGGCGGTCTCGGCGGCGGGCGCGGACCCGGCCTCGTCGGTGCTCTCGCCTTCGCCGCCGATGACGGCGATCTCGGCGCCGATCTCCACGGTCTCGTCCTCGTCCACCAGGATCTTGGTGAGTACACCGGCGACCGGGGACGGGATCTCGGTGTCCACCTTGTCGGTGGAGACCTCGAGGAGCGGCTCGTCTACCTCGACGGTGTCGCCCACGTTCTTGAGCCACTGGGTGACGGTCCCCTCGGTGACGCTCTCACCCAGGGCGGGCATGGAAACGGAAGTCGGCATGGGTTCCTCGTTGGATCTGGGCGCGGTCTCTGCCCAACCCCTTGACTGGGCAGCGCGGATGTGTGCGGGGGCGGGCCGTGTGGGCCCGCCCCCGGGTGGTGCGGTCAGTCGTGGACGTGCAGCGGCTTGCCGGCCAGGGCCAGATGCGCCTCGCCCAGCGCCTCGGACTGGCTCGGGTGCGGGTGGATGAGCTGGGCCACCTCGGAGGGCAGCGCCTCCCAGTTGTAGATGAGCTGACCCTCGGCGATCAGCTCGCCGACGCGGCTGCCGACCATGTGGACGCCCAGCACCGGCCCGTCCTTCTCGGCGATGACCTTGATCGCGCCGGAGGTCTGGAGGATCTGGCTCTTGCCGTTGCCCGCCAGGTTGTAGTTCATCTCCACGATGTCGTGGCCGCGCTCCTTGGCCACCGCGGAGGTGAGGCCCACCGAGGCGACCTCGGGCTCACAGTACGTGACCCGGGGCACACCGTCGTAGTCGATCGCGGGCGGGTTCTGCCCGGCGATGTGCTCGGCGACGAAGATGCCCTCGGCGAAGCCGACGTGGGCGAGCTGGAGGGTGGGGATGAGGTCGCCCACGGCGTAGACGCCGCCGACGCCGGTGTGCAGGTTCTCGTCGACCTGGACGAAGCCGCGCTCCAGGGTGATCCCCTGCTCCTCGTAGCCCAGGCCCTCCGAGACGGGGCCGCGGCCGATGGCGACCAGCAGCACCTCGGCGTCGAGGGTCTTGCCGCCCTTGAGGGTGACCGTCACGCCGGAGTCGGTGGTCTTGACCGACTCGAACGGGGTGCCGAGCTCGTACTTGATCTTGCGCTTGCGGAAGGCGCGCTCCAGCAGCTTGGAGCTCGACTCCTCCTCGACCGGCACCAGGTGCGGCAGGGCCTCGACGATGGTGACGTCGGCGCCGTAGGAACGCCACACGCTGGCGAACTCCACGCCGATCACGCCGCCGCCCAGGACGATGACGGACTCGGGGACCCGGCCCAGGTCGAGGGCCTGGTCGCTGGTCATGACCTTCTCACCGTCGATCTCCAGGCCCAGGGTCTTGGGCTTGGAGCCGGTGGCCAGGACGATGTTGCGGCCCTTGTACACCGTGTCGCCGACGGTCACCTCGTCCTTGCCGGTGAGCTTGCCCTCGCCCTCGACGACGGTGATCTTGCGGGACTTGACGAGGCCGGTCAGGCCCTTGAAGAGGCCGCCGATCACCTTGTCCTTGTACTTGTGCACGGCCTCGATGTCGATGCCCTCGAAGCTGGCCTTCACGCCGAAGGACTCGCTCTCCTTGGCGGAGTCGGCGACCTCGGCGGAGTGCAGGAGGGCCTTGGTGGGGATGCAGCCGCGGTGCAGGCACGTGCCGCCGAGCTTGTCCTTCTCGATCAGGACGACGCTCATGTCCAGCTCGGCGGCGCGGAGCGCTGCCGCGTAGCCGCCGCTGCCGCCGCCAAGGACGACGAGGTCGAAGGTGCCGCCGTTCTCACTCACGGGAACGAACTCCTAGTTGTGGTGGCTGGTGTGGGTGGTGGATCCGCGGGTGGCGCCCACAGAGGGGGGAGGGTGTCGGCGACCGCGGTGGCCGCGCGCGGGCGGTGTCCCGGCTCACCGGGACCGGACCCGCGCACGGTGACTACTCGGCGTACTCCTCGGCGATGCGGACCAGGGTGCGGGTTCCCGCGCCGGTGCCGCCCTTCGGGGTGTGGCCGTGCGGACCGCCCTGGTTGAAGGACGGGCCCGCGATGTCGAGGTGCGCCCACTTGACGCCCTCGCCGATGAACTCCTGGAGGAAGACGCCCGCCGAGAGCATGCCGCCCCAGCGCTCGCCCGCCACGTTCGCGATGTCGGCGACCGCGGAGTCGAGCCCCGCCCGCAGCTCGGAGGGGAGCGGCATCGGCCAGGAGGCCTCGCCCTCCGCCCCGGCCGCGGCGACGACCGCCTCGCGCACGTCGTCGTCGTTGGCCATGACCGCGAACACCCGGGTGCCGAGCGCGACCAGCTGCGCGCCGGTCAGCGTGGCGATGTCCACGACCAGGTCGGGCTGGTCCTCCTGGGCCCGGACCAGGGCGTCCGCCATGACCAGACGGCCCTCGGCGTCGGTGTTGAGGACCTCGACGGTCTTGCCGCCGTAGATGCTCAGCACGTCGGAGGGGCGCTGGGCGGTGCCGCTGGGCATGTTCTCCGCCACGGCCAGGTAGCCGACGACGTTGACCTTCAGGCCCAGGGTGGAGATGGCGCGCATGGCGGCGAGCACGGAGGCGGCGCCGGCCATGTCGGACTTCATCCAGTCCATCGAGCCCGCGGGCTTGAGGGAGAGGCCGCCCGAGTCGAAGGTGATGCCCTTGCCGACGAAGGCGACGGTCCTGGTCGCCTCCGGGTGGCTGTGGGCGAGGCGGACCAGGCGGGGCGGGTTGGACGAGCCCTGGCCGACGCCGGTCAGGCCGCCGTAGCCGCCCTCGGACAGGGCCCGCTCGTCCAGGACCTCGATCTGGAGGCCGGCCTGCTGGGCGATCTCCTGGGCGGCGGCGGCCAGGTCCTCGGGGACCAGGTCGGCCGGGGCGGTGTTGACCAGGTCGCGCGTGAAGTTGACGGCCTCGGCCATGACCGCGGCGCGCTCGACGGCCGCGTCCGCGCCCGGCGCGGAGCTGGCCAGGACCAGGGAGCCGGCGGCGCGGCCCTCGGCCTGCTCGCGGGCCTCGTCACCGGTGCGGTACCGGTCGAAGACGTAGGTTCCGAGCTGGGCTCCGAGGGCGACGGCCCCGGCCTCGGCGGCACTCCCGGCGGGCAGGGCCAGGACCACGCGGCCGGTGCCCCCGGGGCGCGAGGCGAGCGACCGCAGGGCGGCGCCCGCGGCGCGGGACAGGACGTCGGGGTCGACGGGGCCCTCGGCGGGCGCCGGGCCGAGACCGACCGCGACGACGACCGGGGCCCTGACGGCTCCGAGGGAGGCAATGGTGTGCACCTCCTCGGGTGCGCCGCTCGCTCCCAGGAGCGACAGGGTCGGGGCGAGGCCGCCCGAGAAGGCGGCGTCGACGTCATGCGCGCCCGACGCGGGTTCCGGAGCGTCGCCTCCGGAGTGGTAGCCGACGACAACCGCGTCGGCGTCGAGCGAACTGGGGGACTCCGTGTTTACTGCCAACGACGTGCTCACACCCCCGATGCTAGTCGCCTCCCGCGCCGGGCGGGGACGCGGCACCCCGGCTCCCCAGGGGGTCTGACGCCGCGCTCCGCGCGACCGGGGGCGGGGGGTGTTCCCGGGGGCGGCCCCGGCCCGCCCGCGCGGGGAGGGGGCCCCTGGTCGCCCACCGGGGGCGTCGCACGCCCGCTCCCAGGGGCCCGCGCCTGCCCGTGCCGGAGGGCCGTGAAACTCCGTGTGAAAAAATGTGACGATGGCGACATCCCGCCACCGGAGGCGACCGCACGGCAGTGAACCCCCTGGTGGGAACCGTGCCCGGCCTCACACCCACGCGGTCGCCGCGGCCGCCGCCACCAGCGCCGCGGTCGAGGCCGTCTCCACCAGGGCGCCCAGGACGTCGCCGGTGATCCCGCCGAGGCGCCGCACCGCCCGGCGCAGCAGCGCCCCGGCGGCGACCAGGCCCGCCGCCGCCGCGAGGGCGTGGGCCGCGGCCAGGGCAGGCGCCTGCACCGCCCCCGTGAGGCAGAGGGCGGCGACGAACGCCACGGCCGCCGCCGCACGCGGCCCGCGCACCGTCCCCGCCACGAAGGCCCCCAGGCCCTCGGGCCGCGCCGGCGGCACCCGGGGGACGCACGCCAGCGTCGCCGCCAGCCGTCCCGTCGCGCCCGCGACGGCGGCCCCGGACAGGGCGGCCCAGGGCGAGGCCGCCACCAGCTGTCCCAGCGCCAGGGCCTGTGCCGCCGTCGCCACCACGACCGACACCACGCCGAACGGTCCGATGTCGGACCGCCGCATCACCTCCAGCGCCCCCTCCGCCGGCCTGCCGCTCCCCAGCCCGTCCGCCAGGTCGGCCAGCCCGTCCAGGTGCAGCCCCCGCGTCGCGAGCGCGCCCAGGCCCACGGCGAGCACCGCCGCCAGGGAGGGGGCCAGGCCGGCCCAGGCGCCGGCCGCCGCGACCGCGCCGGAGAGGAGGCCCAGGGCCGCGCCGACCACGGGCGCCCACGCCATCGCCCAGCCGGCGGCCGCCCGGTCCACCCGCCCCGCCCGCACGGGGAAGGCGGTGAACGTGCCCAGGGCCATCCGGGCCCCCGCGAGCACGTCGGCCGCGGCCGGGCCCGCGGAGGGGGGACCGCCCTCCGTCGGCCCGCCCGTCAAGGCAGTTCCAGGACGCGGCCGGCCGTCACGAGGACCACGTCCTCGGACTCTGCTCCCACACACTGGTTCAGCCGGCCGAGGTGGTCGCGGAAGAGCCGCCCGGAACGGGTCGCGGGCACCACCCCCGACCCCGCCTCGTTGGTGACGGCCACGACGTAGGCCCGGGTCCCGCGCCAGGCCTCCAGCAGGTCCCGGACCGCCGCCTCCACCCGCTCCTCGGCGTCGGGGGGCGGCGCCTCGTCCCACAGCCCCGCCCCGTCCATCACCCGGGTCAGCCAGGTGCCGAGGCAGTCGACCAGGACCGCTCCCCCCGCCCGCCGGAGCAGCGGGGCCAGGTCGGCGGTCTGCTCGGTCCGCCACCACCAGGGGCGGCGGCGCACGTGCCTGTCCACCCGGTCGGCCCACTCGGGGTCCTCGGACGGGTCCGGCTCCGGCCCGGTCGCCGCGTACAGCACCCTCGGCTCCGCGAGCAGGCGCAGCTCCGCCTCCGTCGACTTCCCCGAGCGGGCGCCGCCGGTGACCAGGGTCCGGTGCGGCCCCTGCGGGCGCGGCTCCGGCCACACGGACGGCGGGCACGACATGACCTGGCCGTCTCCGGGGGCCAGGGCGCCCCACAGCCGCGCGCGCCGGGCGAACTCCTGCGGCGAGGGGATCCGGTGGTCGCCGCCCACGGCCACGACGGCGGTGGTCACCCCGATCACCCCCGAGCGCCGCAGCTCGCCGATGACCTCCGGGCGCCGCGCGGCGTCCACGACGACCATGTCCACCTGCTGTTCGGGCCGTGCCGAGGAGTAGCCGGAGAGCCCCTCCGCCCGTGCCTCCACCGGGGGGCCGCCGGGCAGCGGGCCCGGGCCCGACCGGGCGTAGAGCAGCCTGCCGCCGTCGGCGGCCTCGACCAGGCAGCCGTCCGGCGTCGCGGACACGGTGTATCCCGGGGGCACGGGGCCGACCGCGCCCGCCTCGCGGACGCGGAAGCGGTCGTCGACGGTCACCCGCACGGGCAGGCGGCGTTCGGCCAGGGCCTTGTTGCAGGAGGAGCAGGTGCACTGCGGTGCGGGCCAGCCCGCGGGACCCGCCGTCCCCTGAAATCGGATACGCACCGGAAAAGTAAACAGCATGCCGGACCGCGCCTTGGTTAAGCTCGGCACAGGATCACGGTGACCACCACCGCGGCCTGCGTGACGAAGGGCGGTCGAACATGGCGTGGACCTGGCGGTACTTCGAGGCCGACGGCGCCGACCCTCTGGCGGAGGACCTGCCGTCCGAGTCGTTCACCTCGCGTGGCGACGCGGAGAGCTGGCTGGGGGAGAACTGGCAGGAGCTCGCCGAGGGGGGCGTCGGCCGCGTCGCCCTCCTGGAGGACGACCGGGAGGTCTACGCGATGGCCCTGGAGCCCGTCGAGTAGGGCGCCCGCGCCGCGCGCGGCGGGTCCGGCGCCCCGGCCCGGGCGCCGGACGCGCTCCGGCGGGGGAGCGCCCGCCGCCCCCGCGGGCGCGACGGGCGGAGCCCCGGAAGGCGGGCCCGGGACGTGGTCGTGCGGCGCACCCGTCCACAGCCCGGGCCAGTGACCGGACGACAGCACGGTCACGGGCCCGGGGCCGGACGCCGGGCTAGATGCCGTGGACGTCCTCGGGGCTCTTCGTCAGCGCGGGGTCGCGCTGGACGCTGTCGCCGAGGACCTCGTCGATCCGCTCCAGCAGGTCCGCGTCGAGCCGGACCCCCGCGGCCTTCACGTTGCCCTCGACCTGCTCGGGGCGTGAGGCGCCGATGATCGCCGACGACACGTTCGGGTTCTGGAGGACCCAGGCCAGGGACAGCTGCGCCAGGGTCAGGCCCGCCTCGGCCGCCAGCGGCTCCAGCCGCTGGACCCGCTCCAGCAGGACCTGGTCGCCGACCTTGTCGGCGATGGCCTGCTTGATCTTGGGATCGGTCGCGCGCGAGCCCTCCGGCAGGTCCTGGCCCGGCTTGTACTTGCCGCTCAGGACGCCTCCCGCCAGGGGCGACCACACGATCTGGCCGATGCCCTCGCGCTCGCAGACCGGGACGACCTCGGACTCCACGACCCGCCACACCATGTTGTACTGCGGCTGGCTGGAGACGATCCGGTCGAAGCCCATCTCGTCGGCGATCCTCAGCGCCTGCTCGATCTCGTCCGCGCGCCACTCCGAGACGCCGATGTAGAGGACCTTGCCCTGGCGGACCAGGTCCTCGAACGCCCGCATCGTCTCCTCCAGGGGGGTGGAGTAGTCGAACCGGTGCGCCTGGTACAGATCCAGGTAGTCGGTCCCGAGGCGGCGCAGGGAGTCCTCGGCGCCGCGGAGGACGTGCTTGCGGGAGAGGCCGCGGTCGTTCCTGCCGTCGCCCATGGGCCAGTAGACCTTGGAGAAGATCTCGAGGCCGTCCCGGCGCTCGCCCTTCAGCGCCCGGCCGAGCACCTCCTCGGCCTTGCCCCTGGCGTACACGTCCGCGGTGTCGAACGTGGTGATGCCCGCGTCCAGGGCCGCGCGGACACAGGCCGCGGCCGTGTCCTCCTCCACCTGGGAGCCGTGGGTGAGCCAGTTCCCGTAGGCGATCTCGCTGACCATGAGACCGCTGTTGCCTAGATGCCGAAAGTCCATGGGCAGCACTCTAGTGGGGGATCGTGCCGATTTGTCAGGAATGTAACGGCATGACTGGGACCGCTCCCGAGCCGGGGAGGAGTGAAGGGCCGGTGCGGACACCGGCCCTACTCACGTGGCGCGGGGGGCGGGGAGGCGCGGGGAGTCAGCGCGCGCCGCGGGGCGTCGGGTCCTCGCCGACCTTGATCCGCGGCTTGGGCAGGCGCAGGCGGCGGAACTGCAGCTGGCGCATGGCCGCGTACATCCCGATGCCCCGGATGGCGGTGTCGTCGGGGAAGTACTCCAGGGCGCGCTTCTTGACGGCGCGGCCCACCAGGACGCCCTCGGCGATGATCGTCACCATCATCAGCGGCCAGGCCACGTAGGCCACGCCGACCTGGAAGAGCGGGTTGTTGATGAACAGCAGGGCGATGATGACGATCGAGAACGGCAGGAAGAACTCGCTGGCGCTGCGGCGCGAGTCGATGTAGTCGCGGGCGAACGCGCGGGCCTCGCCCAGGTCCTGCTGGCGGTAGTAGCGGGCCTCGTCCTTGGGCACGCCCTTGAGGCCGCCGGAACTCCGGACGGTCTGGCCGCGTTGACGGTCGAGACGGTCCCGGTAGGCGCGGTAGGCCTCCTTACGGCTCTCGGGGGCCTTCACCGGCTTGCGGGGGATCGTCTCGGATTCCCTGCGCTTTGGGGTGGGGACACCCTTCTTGGGGGTGTATCCCTTAGGTTGGGTGGCCTCAGTGGCCTCGGGGCTGGCGGATTCGGAAGAGTGCGAATCCGTGGCTGCGGAAGCGGAGCGACGTCGGAACACACCCACAGGGTAGCCGGTCATAGCTTTATGGCGACCGCGGGCCAGACCGCGTAGGGTTGGGCAAAGCGCCCGCTGGGAACAGCCGATGTACGCACCGAGAAGGGGACGGCCACGCCGATGAGCGTGTTTCAGCGACTTTCGATGATCTTCAAATCCAAGGCCAACAAGGCCTTGGACTCGGTCGAGGACCCCAGGGAAACCCTCGACTACTCGTACCAGAAACAGCTCGAACTCCTGCAGAAGGTCCGTCGTGGGGTGGCGGACGTCGCGACCTCCCGCAAGCGGGTCGAGCTCCAGATCCAGCAGCTGGAGCAGCAGTCCGGCAAGCTGGAGAACCAGGGCCGGGCGGCCCTGACCCAGGGCCGCGAGGACCTCGCCCGCGAGGCCCTCACCCGCCGCTCCGGCCTGGCCACGCAGATCGAGGGCCTGCGCGAGCAGCACGCCAACCTCCAGGGCGAGGAGCAGAAGCTCACGCTGGCGGCCCAGCGCCTCCAGGCCAAGGTGGACGCCTTCCGCACGCGCAAGGAGACCATCAAGGCGACGTACACCGCCGCCCAGGCCCAGACGCAGATCAGCGAGGCCTTCTCCGGCATCTCCGAGGAGATGGGCGACGTCGGCATGGCGGTCCAGCGTGCCGAGGACAAGACCGCCGAGATGCAGGCCCGCGCCGGCGCCGTCGACGAACTGCTCGCCTCCGGCGCGCTCGACGACGTCACCGGCACCGCCAAGGACGACATCCAGAGCGAGCTCGACCGGATGGCCAGCACCACCGGCGTCGAGGCCGAGCTGGAGCGCATGAAGATGGAGCTCGGCGGCGGCAGCTCCACCCCTCAGATCGAGGGCGGGAACGGCGCCGGCAGCACCGGGAACCGGGAGGGCTCGTGATCGTCCGCATCATGGGTGAGGGCCAGGTCGACCTGACCGAGGCCGACCTGCAACTGCTCAACTCCTTCGACTCCGCGCTGGAGTCGGCGATCGAGTCGGGTGACGAGGAGACGTTCCGCCAGGCCCTGCACGACCTTCTCGCGAAGGTCCGGGAGGACGGCAGGCCGCTGCCCCCCGACGCCCTGGAGCCGTCCGAGTTCATCCTTCCGCACGCCGACGCCAGCATGGAAGAGGTGCGGCAGATGCTCCAGGACGACGGGCTCATCCCCGGCTAGGACCGGTCCTCTCCGTCCGCGCACACCGCATCCGTCCAGGTGTGCGCCGGACAGGGGCAGCGGGATCCGACAGGCCCGGCCACGGCCGGTCGGAACCGCGCTCGGTGCCTGCGCGCGCGTGTTTC
>NZ_JBSHDN010000209.1:0-10791 GCF_053616335.1 Nocardiopsis sp. NPDC055824 | reverse complement strand
GCTCCGGAGCCGATCGACCGGTGCGGGACGCGGGACGCCTCAGCCCCGGTGGACGCAGAACAGCGGACCGTGGTAGGCGGAGACGTCGAACCCCGCCGAGGAGATGGCGGCCCCGACCCGCTCCGGCCGGCTCCACCCCTTCCCCTCGTCGTACCGGGTCCACCACAGCCGCCCCCACCCGCCGGAGTCCTCCTGGTGGAAGACGCAGTACAGGTGGTCGTTGTACCGGGCGATCGCCGGGGCGTACGAGGTGCGCACGGGGTTGCCGTCCGGGTCCTCGATGCGCCGGCTCCCGCTCCAGCTCCGGGAGACGCTGCTGTAGGTCATCCAGTGGAGCTGGTCGTCCCCGCGGTCGTGGACGCAGTAGAGGTGGTCCTTGAAGCGCTCCACCACCGGGGTGCGCGACGAGGTGAACCCTCCCGGCACGTCGCTCTCGGCGCTCCATGCCTTGGTCCCGGTGTCGTGGCTCAGCCAGCGCAGTGTGCTGTCCTCACGCCTGAGGACGCAGTACAGGAGGCCGTCGTAGACCGTGAGGGAGGCGCCCGTGGCCCTCACCTCCCGGCCGCCGGGCTCCTTCACGACCTGGTCGGCCGACCAGCCCGGCTCCGGGCCCTCGATGTTGTAGCGCGACCACCACAGGCGGGTGTCGGAGACGTCGCGGTGGTGGACGCAGTACAGGAAGTCGTTGGCGTGGGAGACCGCGGGCTGCCCGTGGTTGGGCACGCGGTTCCCGAGCACGTCGGTGATCTCCCGGTCGCCCCTCCAGGCCCCGGTCTCCTTGTCGTAGACGTCCCACCACAGGAACGGGTTGGCGGCGGTGTCCTGGTGCAGGCAGTACAGGAGGCTCTTGTACGCCTCGATGCCGGGGCCGTGGGGCGACCAGGCGCCGGGGACCTCCAGGTCCTTGGACCAGCCCGTGCCCTCCTCGAACTTGAGCCACCGCAGCTCCCTGTTCCGCGACCTGTTCCAGCGGCGGCGGGAGGAGCGCCGGGGCTTGGGGTCCGGACAGGGGCTGCGCTCGTGCGCGACTCGGCCGCCGACATAGGTCGCCGCCACGGCCCGGTCGTCGCCCAGCGTCGCGAGTGCGAACAGCAGATCGTCGACGGTCTCGCTCTCCGCGGTGCGCGCGGCGAGCAACTGGGTGGCGGAGGGGTCCAGGACCACGAAGTCGGCCTCGTGGCCGGGCGCGAGCGAGCCGATGACCCCTTCCAGGCCCATCGTCTCGGCCCCGCCGAGGGTGGCCAGGTAGAAGAGCTTGGTGCCGTCCATGGGCACATGGCCGAGTTGGCCCACCTTGTATGCCTCGCCCATGGTCTGCAGGAGCGACAGGCTCGTGCCCCCGCCCACGTCGGTGCCCAGGCCGGTGTGTACGGGGCGCTTGCGGTGCCTGGCGTCGCGCATGGAGAAGAGCCCGCTGCCCAGGAACAGGTTGGAGGTGGGGCAGTGCGCCACCCCGCTGCCGGTGGCCGACAGGCGCTTCCACTCGCGCTTCTCCAGGTGGACCGAGTGGGCGAAGACCGCCCCGCGCCCGAGGAGGCCGTAGTGCTCGTAGACGTCGACGTAGTCCTTGCGGTCGGGGAAGAGCCGGCGGACCTCCTCGACCTCGTCCGTGTTCTCGGCCAGGTGCGTCTGCATGAGGGTGCCGGGGTGCTCGTGCCACAGCTTCCCGGCCAGGCGGAGCATCTCGCCGGTGCAGGCCACGGCGAACCGCGGGGTGACCGCGTACAGGCTCCGCCCCACGCCGTGCCACTTGCGGATGAGCGCCTCGGACTCCTCGTAGCCCTGCCGGGGCGAGGGGTCCAGGAGGTCGGGGCGGGCGTTGCGGTCCATGAGGACCTTGCCCGCGGCCACGCGCATCCCCCTGCGGTGGGTCTCCTCGAACAGGGCGTCGACCGAGACCGGGTAGGTCGCGCAGTTGACCAGCGCGGTGGTGGTGCCGTTGCGCAGGATCTGCTCGCAGAAGAGCTTCGCGAACCGTTCGGCGTAGGCCCTGGAGGCGAAGCGGGCCTCCTCGGGGTAGACGGAGTTCTGCAGCCAGTCCAGGAGCTGGTCGCCGTAGGCGCCGATGATCCGCGTCTGCACGTAGTGCACGTGGGGGTCGACGAACCCCGGCAGGATCAGCTTGTCCCGGTGGTGGACGACGGTGGCGCCGACGGGAAGCTTCTCCACCAGGTCCGAGTACTCCCCCGCCGCGGTGATCCTGCCGTCCCGGCAGACGAGCAGGCCGTCCTCCACGTACTCCAGCGCCCCCTCGCCGGAGGTGGGGAAGGGGTCCTCGCCGAACCAGACCAGGGAGCCGCGGACCGCCGTGACGGCGCCGCAGCCACCGCCGGCCTCCGGGGGTGTGGTGACGGCGTTCATGCCCGACCACCCCCTCGGGGTCCCGGTCGCCGGTCGGATTCGCGCCTTCTCGCGGCGTCGCGCACCATGTCCGCTCCTCGCTCGGGTGCTCGGTCCGTCACCGCGAGTACCCGGAGGTCACCGGCGGAAAACTCCCCCTGACCGGCGTTGTCGCAGGCAGGGGGGCTGTTTCGGCATCGGCGGTGCTCGTCGCCGGATGGCGGCGGCACGGGCGGGCCCGGGCACACGCGCCGCCCAGGCGCGAGCGCGTCGGCCGTTCCTCAGGTGCCCAGGTAGCGCAGCACCGCCAGCACCCGGCGGCTGTACCCGGAGGCGTGCCCCAGTTCCAGCTTGTCGAAGATCGCGTTCACGTGCTTCTCCACCGCGCTCAGGGACACGAACAGGCGCTGGGCGATCAGCGTGTTGCTCAGCCCCTGCGCCATGAGCTCCAGGACGTCGCGCTCGCGCGGGGTCAGCCTCGCCAAGGGGTCGGCGTGGGTGGTGCGGGCCAGGAGCTGGCGCACCACCTCGGGGTCGAAGGCCGCCCCTCCGGCCCGGACCCGCTCCAGGGCGTCCAGGAACTCCCCCACCTCCGACACCCGGTCCTTGAGCAGGTAGCCGACCCGGCCCGAGGCGGCGGCGAGCAGTTCGGCGGCGTAGCGCTGCTCCACGTACTGCGACAGCACCAGCACCGCCACCCCCTCGTGCTCGGCGCGGATGCGCAGGGCCGCGCGCAGCCCCTCGTCGGTGTGGGTCGGGGGCATCCGCACGTCCACCACGGCCGCGTCCGGCCGGTGCCCGGCGACCTCCTCCAGCAGGGCCTCGGCGTCGCCGACCGCCGCCACCACCTGGTGGCCCTCCTCCTCCAGCAGCCGTACCAGGCCCTCCCTCAGGAGGACCGAGTCGTCAGCGATCACCAGGCGCATGGGGGCTCCGTATCCGTTGTTCGTCGGGCAGCGGCAGGGCGGCGTGCACCGTGGTCGGCCCGCCCGCGGGGCTGTGCACCGACAGTGTCCCGTCCAGGGCCTGGACCCGTCGCGCCAGGCCCGTCAGACCGCTCCCCTCCGGGTCCGCGCCGCCCCGGCCGTCGTCGAGGACCCGCAGGTCCAGCACTCCGCCGCGGCCGTCCACGTGCACGATCACCTCACCGGCCCCGGCGTGCTTGACGGCGTTGGTGATGGACTCGCGTGCCACGAAGTACACGGCCGCGGCCAGCTCGCGCGGTGGCGGCGCGGGCAGGTCCGAGCGCACCGCCACCGGCAGCGGGCTGCGCCTGGCCACCTCGGTCAGCGCCGCCTCCAGCCCCAGGGTGTCCAGGGCGGTCGGGTAGACCCGCCAGGCCACCTCGCGCAGTTCGTCGAGCAGGATCCGGGACTCGGTGTGGGCCTCGCGCAGCAGCCCCGCCGTCCGCTCGGGGTCGGTGCCGCGCTGGGCCCGGCCCAGCAGCATCGCCAGGGCCACGACCCGCTGCTGCACCCCGTCGTGCAGGTCGCGTTCGATCCTGCGGCGCTCCTCGTCCACCGCGCGGACGATGCCCGAACGCGTCTGGGTGAGCTCGTCGATCCGGCGGTTCAGGAGGTCCTCGTGGCTGGGGCCCAGGAGCCGTCGGGCCAGGGAGCGGTCGACGGCGGAGGCCAGCGCCGCGACCAGCCACACCGCGGCGAGGACGACCAGCCCCACGGCCAGCCCCAGGTTGACGCTGGAGACGGACAGCCGCGCACCGGGCAGGGACACCGGGACGCTGGTCCCGGTCCCCGTGACGGCCTCCAGAGCGGCCCCGCCGAGGAACACCGCCACCAGCAGGGCGGCCGACGGCGCCAGATAACCGCACACCAGGGCGAGCGGCAGCCGCAGGAGCAGGTAGGCCGCGCGGTGCGCCGTGCCGGGACGGGCCCGGACCGCGCACCCCGTCCACCGCTCCAGCCGCGCCAGGTCGAGGTCGCACAGCTTCCCGGTCCACCGCGAGAGCGCGTCCCGCGTCCGCGGACGGGCGGAGGGCCGGACCAGCGCGGCGGCCAGGAGCAGCAGGGTCACCGCCGCCCACACGAGGGTGAGGGCGGCGGTGACCAGCCCCAGGACCGTTCCCGTGAACTCCCCCGCCGCGCGTCCGAGCGGCACGGCCGCCGCCCCCGCACGGGCGCGGAGACCGGCCGTCCCCCGTGCGCCGCCCGACTCGTCCATGCCCGCTCCCCGTATCCGGCGTGCCGGTCTCACGCGTCCCGGCGCGTGAGCACCAGCGCCCCCGCCGCCAGGGCGGCCGCCGCCCAGCACAGGAGTACCATCCCCCCGGCGCCGGGTGTGAGGGCGGCCTCGGACCGCCCCATCACGAACGCGCTGTCCACGAACGACACGCCCGCGGACAGGGGGAGCCGTTCGGCGACGTACACCCCCGTCCGGCCGCCCAGCAGCACGAGGACCGCGGGCAGGGCGAAGAGCAGCGCCGACACCGCGGCCAACGCCGCCGCGGCCGAGCGCAGCGCGGTTCCCGCCCCCAGGGTGAGGGCCGCTACCAGCGCCAGGTACGCCGACAGGCGCACCACGTCCGCGGCTGCCCCGGCCGGGTCCAGCGTTCCGTACCCCTCGATCAGCGGGTGCAGCATGACCAGGTGGGCGGTCAGCGTGCCCGCTGTTCCCGTGACCAGGCCGCACGCGAACACGAACGACATCAGGGCCACGGTCTTGGCCGCCAGCAGGCGTACCCGGGCCGGGACCGCCTGGAGCGCGGGGTGGACGGAGCGCGAGGAGTACTCGGAGGTCATCACCGGAAGGGCCAGGGCGATGACCGCGAACTGGACCGCCCAGACGGCCGCGTAGACCGCCATCTCCGAGGCGGGCACGTCGGCGGAGGGGATCCGGTCCTGCTGCATGTTGCCGACGGTGGCCACCGCGGTCAGGGGGGCGACGGTCGCCGACAGGCCCAGGGCCAGGGCCGCTCCCCACCAGGTGGACCTCACCGAGCGGAGCTTGACCCACTCGGAGGAGGCCGTCGCGGCGAGGTCGGACACGGCGCGCGCCGGGCCGGCGGGCCGGTCGGGCCGTGCGGCGGCCGGTGCGGGCCCGGAGCGGGTGGAGGGCGTCACCGTCGGCCTCCCGTCGGCGCCGCGTACTGCACGCTGTCGGAGGTGAGTTCCCTGTAGGCCTGTTCGAGGGAGGCCTCGCGGGGGCTCAGCTCGTGGAGGGCGACCCCCGCCCGGTGGGCCAGCTCACCGACCCGCTCGATGGGCACGCCGGTCACGACCAGCTCTCCCGCGCCGGGGCGCTCGACGCCGGCGCCCTCCGCCTCCAGGGCGGTGACCAGGTCCTCGGGGTGGGGTGCGCGTACCCGCACGGCGCTCCACGCGCTGTTGTCGAGCACCTCGGCCAGGGGGGCGTCGGTGATGAGCCGCCCCCGTCCGATGACCACCAGGTGGTCGGCGGTCAGCTGCATCTCGCTCATCAGGTGGCTGGAGACGAACACGGTGCGCCCCTCGTCGGCCATCGAGCGCATGAGGTCGCGCACCCAGCGCACCCCGTCGGGGTCCAGGCCGTTGACCGGTTCGTCGAGGACGAGCAGGCGCGGGTCGCCCAGCAGGGCCGCGGCGATGCCCAGCCGCTGGCCCATGCCGAGGGAGAAGGCGCCCGCGCGCCTGCGCGCCGCCCCGGCCAGACCCACGGTGTCCAGGACCTCGTCCACCCGCCGGTCGGGGATGCGGTGCGTGCGGGCCAGTGCCACCAGGTGGGAGCGGGCGCTGCGTCCCGGGTGCACGGCCCGGGCGTCCAGGACGGCGCCCACGTGGTGCAGGGGCCGGTCCAGCTCCCGGTAGGGGCGCCCGTCGACCAGGGCCCGCCCCGAGGTCGGGCGGTCCAGCCCGAGAATCATCCGCATGGTCGTGCTCTTGCCCGCGCCGTTGGGCCCCAGGAAGCCCGTGACCCTGCCCGGCCGGACCTCCAGGTCCAGCGAGTCCACGGCGACGGTGTCCCCGTAGCGTTTGCTCAGTCCTTGCAGGGTGATCATGGTCGTCCTGTCGTCTCGGCTGTCGGCGGTGGGACAACGGTAGGGAGCGGGGGTCCTGCGCGGCCATGGGGTGCGCCGTCGGCCGGGGGTGCGGTTTTCCGCAGGGTGCGCCGCCCGGCGGGCCGCCCCGGCTCCGGCCGACCCGTCCTGCGGCGGAACCGGGTGCGGCGTCCACCGGGGCTAGGCGGTCAGCGCTCCCGTCGGCGCTCCCCGTAGGTGAGGCGGCGCAGCAGGGTCTCGGCGGGACCCCGGTGACCCGTGAGCCTCTGGAGTTCGGAGAGGACGACGGTCGCGATCCAGGTCAGGAGCGCCACCGCGGCGGCCCCTGCGGCGCCCGTGCTCCCCCCGAGCCCTCCCGCGAAGGGGGAGAAGACCGCCGTGAAGACCACCGACTGGAGCAGGTAGGAGGTCATCGACCGCTGGCCGGTGGCGGCGACGGCCCGGGTGAGCCCGGAGGGCTCGGCCCCCCGCTCCAGGACCCGCCCGGCGGCCAGTCCGAACACGGCGGCCCAGCCCAGACCCCCGAGCGGCCCGGTGAACTCCTGGAGCAGGCTCAGCGCGTCGGTGGAGACCCACGTGTCCAGGAGGCCCGCGCCGACCAGGCCGTGGGGGAGCCCCGCCAGGACGGCCAGGCCCAGACCGCCCGCGGCGGTGCCCCGGAGCAGCGCGCGGTGCCGCTCGGGCTCCTCCAGGACGCGGCGGCGGGCCGCCCAGACGCCCAGCGCGGCCGGGGGGACCACGAACATCAGCATGGTGACGGGTGTGTAGAGCAGCCATTCGGTGAAGTTCGCGGCCAGGGCCTCGGCCAGGGCGGCGACCGGTTCGGGTCGTTGCGCGACGGCGACCGCGGTCAGGGCCGGTTCGCCCTGGGGACCGGGTCCCGGCCCCTGTGCCAGCGACACCAGCACCCAGGCGAGGGGGAGGACGGCGTAGGCGGTGATGACGCCCGCGCCGACGGCCAGCAGGGTGCGGTCCCGTGCCCGCAGGAGCCCGGCGAACAGCAGGAGGGTGAGTCCGTACGTACCGATGATGTCGACCGGCAGCAGCAGGACACCGTGGACGAGCCCGATGAGGACCATCCACATCCCCCTGCGCCTCAGGATCCGGCGGGCGCCGGCCCAGGCGTCGCCCCGGGGGTCGAGGCGCCGCAGCAGCTGCACGGTGCCGTAGCCGAACAGGAACGCGAAGAGCGGTATGGCGCGCCTGTCGACCAGCGCTGCCTGGACCAGGGTGACCGCCCGGTCGGCGGCGCCGGTGGCGGTCTCCGCGTCGTAGGGCTGGTCGAGGAAGTGGCCGACGTTGACCAGCGCGATGAAGAGCAGCATGAGGCCGCGGGCGAGGTCGGGGGCCAGGACCCGCTGGGCGACCGGGGTCGGCCGGTGCGGGCCAGGGGGCCGTTCGGGGGGTCCGCCCGCCGATGGCGGGCCGGGGGGTGACGCGCTCATGGGAACTCCCGTGCGGGGACGACGGGAAGGGGCCGTACCGGGCCCGCTTCGCCTGGAGACGGGGCGATCCGTCCGACCTGGAGGGACGCGGGGCAGGGGTCGGCCTGAAGGGGTGCCGGAACGCAACCTACCAACCGGCCCCCGCTCCCGTCGAAGGACTTCCGGTCCGGCGGGCACGTTCGGCCCCTGCCTCCTCCCCCCGGCACAGGGCTGGCCCCAGGGGCGGGTTCCGCCGCTCCCCGGGAGCGGGGGGACGTCCTCGCGGCCGGCCGGCGCGGTCCGCACCGCCGGGCCCTCCCGGTGCCCGCCGCCCCGTACCGGAGGGGGCTGCGGAGCCCGGCGCATCTGCTACCGTCGTCGCCATGAAGCGCGCTGCCATGACGACGACGCCGGAGAGTGTCCCGGCGCGCTGACAGACGTCTTGTTCGAAGCCCCGGGGCGAGTGCCCCGGGGCTTCGCCGTGCGGCCACTCGCTCCACCCACGCGAGGAGACCGCCATGCACGACCACCGCAAGCTGGGCTGTGAGCTGGAGCTGTTCGGCACCGACCCGCTGATCGGCTCGGGCCTTCCCTACTGGCTTCCGGACGGCGCCGCCGTCCGGCACGCGCTGGAGGAGTACGTCCGCACCGTCGAGAGGAGGGCGGGCTACCAGCACGTCTACTCGCCCGTGCTGGGCAAGCGGGAGCTCTACGAGATCTCCGGGCACTGGTCGCACTACCGCGACGACATGTTCCCGCCCATGGAGCCGGGGGCGCGGGGCGCCGGCGGGGAGGGCTCCGAACAGCTCGTCCTGCGGCCGAGCCTGTGCCCCCACCACGCGGTGATCTTCCGGTCCCGCTCGCGCAGCCACAGGGAGCTCCCCCTGCGCATGGCCGAGCTGGGCGGCATGTACCGGTCCGAGCCCTCGGGCGTGCTCGGCGGACTCACCCGGGTCCGCGCCATCCAGCTCAACGACGCGCACGTCTTCTGCGCCCCGGAGCAGGTCGGGGCGGAGGCGGGGGCGGCACTGGAGCTGATCCGCCGGGCCTACCGGGCGCTGGGGATCACCCCGGCCCGGTACAGGCTGTCGCTGCCCGGACCGGGAGGCAAGTACGTCGCCTCCCCCGAGCTGTGGCGGCGCTCCACCGCCCTGCTCGCCCGGGTCCTGGACGACTCCGGCCTGCCCTACGAGGCGGTCGAGGGGGAAGCCGCGTTCTACGGGCCCAAGATCGACGTCCAGGTCGCCGACGGCGCGGGACGGGAGTCCACCCTGTCCACCGTCCAGGTCGACTTCCACCAGCCCGAGCGGTTCGACCTGCACTACGTGGGCGCGGACGGCGCGAGGCACCGGCCGGTCATGGTCCACCGCAGCATCGTCGGCAGTGTGGAGCGGGCGGTGGCCCACCTGATCGAACAGCACGGGGGCGTGTTCCCCGCCTGGCTCGCCCCCGTCCAGCTGGAGGTCCTGCCGGTGAGCGACGACCAGGGCGCCGAGGCCGGGGAGTTCGCCCGCAGGTGCGCGGAGCTGGACCTGCGGGCCCGGGTGAGCCCCCCGGACAGGGGCAGCCTGGGCGCGCGGATCCGCGCGGCCCGGCTCGTGCCCTACCAGGCGGTCGTCGGGGCGCGGGAGGCCGCCGAGGGGACCGTGGCCCTGCGCCTGCGCGACGGCCGCCGCCTGGACCCGCTGCCGGCGGCGGAGGTCCTGGAACGGGTCCGGGGTCTGGTGGGGGCGCACCGCACCGACCTGTGGGACGCGGCCCCCTGACCGTGTCGCCGCCGTCCCGGCCCCCGCCGAGGGGCCGGGGCCCGGGGCGCCGCGGACCGCCCCTCCGGGGGCGGGCCGCAGGGGCGGGGCCGCCCGGGACGACCGTTCTGTCCCCGCCGGGGCCCCCGCCCGGGTAGCCTCGACCCGTTCCCCGGACGTTGCAGGAGGCACGTGGTGTCCCACACCTGGACCGCGATCGACTTCGAGACCGCCAACCACGACCGCGGCAGCGCGTGCGCGGTCGGCCTGGTGCGCGTCCGCGACGGCGCGGTCGTGGACCGGTTCACCACCCTCATCCGGCCGCCCCGGCAGGTGGACTTCTTCTCGCGGCACAACATCGCCGTGCACGGCATCACCGCCGCCGACGTCGCCGACGCCCCCGGATGGCCCGAGGCGCACGCCCGCATCGTGGAGTTCGCCGACGGGGACCCGCTGGTGGCGCACAACGCCGCCTTCGACATCGGCGTGCTGCGCCAGGCCTGCGCCCACACGGGGCTGTCCCACCCGGCGTGGGAGTACGCGTGCACGCTCGCGCTGTCCAGGCGCACCTGGGCGGACCTGCCCGACCACAAGCTGCCCACGGTGTGCGCCCACATCGGCCACCGGGTGCTCCACCACCACCGTGCCGACGCCGACGCCGAGGCCGCCGCGAGCATCATGATCGCGGCCATGACCCGCTACGGGACCTCCTCCCTCGCCGACCTCGCCCGCGCCGCCCGCCTGGACCTGCGCCGGGTGGAGGCGGCCGGGGCCCTCCCGGTCCAGGAGGCCCTGCCCGTGGGGGCGGGGACCGCCGCGCAGCCCCCGGCCTCCGCCGCGCGTGCGGCGGGCGGCCCGTCCGCGCCCGCCCGCGCGGCGACGGCTCCCGGCCCCGTCGCGGGTGAGGACCGCTTCAGCAGGTGGCAGAGGGTCGCCCAGACACCGCTCCCCGAACCCTCCCCGGACGCCGACCCCGCCGGCCCCCTGTACGGGCGCACCGTGTGCGTGTCCGGCGACCTGGCCTCCATGGACAAGCCCGAGGTGTGGCGGCGCGTGGCCGAGGCGGGCGGGCGCCCCGCCAAGAACGTGACCCGGAAGACCGACGTGCTCGTCCTGGGCGGCCACGACGGGACCGGCAAGACCTCCAAGCACCGCCAGGCCGAGGCCTACCGCGAGCGCGGCCAGCGCATCGACCTCGTCACCGAGGACGAACTCCTGGCCCTGCTGGGGATGACCACCGCCGGCCCCTGACCGGCGCCGGGCCGTGCTCCCGCGGGAACGGCGGAGC
>NZ_JBSHDN010000208.1:0-10853 GCF_053616335.1 Nocardiopsis sp. NPDC055824 | reverse complement strand
CCCGGGGACCGGCCTCCCGCCTCCCTACAGGGGCGCGTCGTCCACCTGGATGTCCCACTGGACGTCGGTGCCCTCGACCGCGGTCGTCGTGACGGTCACCCCGTAGTTCGTGCCCCCGTCCACGAGGTTGCAGCGGATCTCGGCGCCCACCTCGGCGGGGAGGTCCTGGGAGCAGCTGAAGTCCTCGGGGGCGTGGCCGACCTGCTCGGCCAGCATCTCGCTGGACCTCTGGGCGACCTGGGCGGCGTCGACGGCGCCACCGCTCGCCCCGGCGGCCGGGGTCTCCTCCGCGGCCTCGTCCTCGACGGAGGCGTCGTCGGCCGTCTGCTCGTCGACCTGGACCTCCCACTGGACGTCGGAGCCGTCCACCGCCGTCGTCGTGACGGTCACGCCGATGGTCTCGCCGCCGTTGGTCAGCTCGCAGCGGATCTCGGCCCCCACCTCGGCGGGGAGGTCGTCGGAGCAGGTGAGGTCGTCGGGGGTCTGGCCGACCTCTTCGGCCAGCATCTCGCCGGACCTCTGGGCGACCTCTTCGGCGTCGACGGCGCCGGGGCCGCCGAAGCTGAAGGAGCAGCCGGTGGCCATGAGCAGGGGCAGGGCGCCCAGAACCGCTCCGGTGACGACTCGCTGACGTCTGGTCTGCCGCATCGCGGCCTCCTGAAGGTTGTGGGACCTGACGGGGGAACAGACCGGGTGAAAGCGGCGCCGGTTCCGTCGCGAAGCGCTTCGGTATTCTTCTGTGTCCTCGCGGGGGAGGGGTCGACCCCGGGGACACGATCGCTCACCGGTCGGTGAGCGGTCCGCCGGCAGCGCGCCAGTCCACGAGGCCGCGGCTCATGTTGACAGCGTCGAAACCGTACTCCACCAGCAGGTTCGCCGCTCCGGCCGACCGGATGCCTCCGGTGCAGAAGGTGATGAGCAGGCGGTCCTCGGGGAGTTCCACGGAGCGTTCGGGCAGCTGCTCCAGCGGCATGTGCACGGCCCCCGGGATGTGCGTCCGCCTCCACTCGAACTCGCGGCGCACGTCCACGACGAGCGCGCCCTCCGCGACGAGGCGGACCGCTTCGGCGGCGGTGACGGCCGGGGGACGGCGCAGGTAGTGTCGCAGGCTCACGGGTTCCGGGCCTCCCGTCGCACGTTGACCATGGTGAGCGGGCCGCTCAGCACCGGCACGAGCGCGCCGAGGCGGGTCCGCGTCGCCAGGCCGCCGCCGAGGAGCGCCGTGACGGCGGTGGCCAGGTAGAGCGCGCCGTGGGTCGGGCCGAGGACGCTCGCGACCGCGTCGTGGTGCACGGTGGCGAGGTTCAGCAGGAGCCCGAGGACGCTGACGAGTTCGAGTGCCGAGAGCACGGAGAGCGTGCGCAGCAGCGGGGTCACGAGTAGCTCGATCCGGGGCGCACGATCATGAGCACCACGACGACCACCCACAACAGGTTGAACAGGCCGGTCAGCATGCCCAGGCGTCGCAGGCGGGCGCCGTCGTCGGGGGAGCCGAGCGCCTCCCGCTGGAGCGGCGCGATCCGTAGGGCGAGCAGCGCGCCGGCGACGGCGGTGAGCACCATCGCGACGACGATCCAGATCTCGGTCGTGCGGCCCTGGACGAAGGCGAGGACGAGGCCGACGACCGGGACCGTGAGCGCCAGGACGCCGTAGACGCGGGTGATGCGGTGCAGCAGCCGGGCGGTGTCGGTGCTCCGCTCCGCCCGGTCCGCTCCCGCGGGTGCGGCGGTCACAGGCGCGTACCGGGGGAACAGGCTGGTGGTCACGGCCACGGGGCCGACGAAGAGAATGCCCGCCACGACATGGACGGACAGCAAGAAGGCTTCCATAACCTTCAGGCTACCTGAAGGTCAGTCGGGGCCCGACACCACCCGTGCCATCTGGACGCGCAGCGCCTCGGTCAGTTCGGGGTGCCGCTCGGCGAACTCCGCGTCGAGCCGTGACACCACCTCGGCGGCGCGGGCGAGCAGGGCCTCCCCCTCGGCCGTGACCCGCAGGCTCGACGCGGAGCCGGCGTGCGCGGTCCCGTCGTCGACGAGACCGGCTCGGACGAACGCGGCGACGGCGGAGTGGGCGCTCTGCACGGTGATCCGCGAGCGCCGGGCCAGCTCGCTGAAGGAGATGCCCGGGGTCCCGCGGACGTGTCCCAGGAGCCCGTACTTGCGGGTGGTCAGTCCGAGGGGCTTCAGGGCCTGGTTGAAGGAGGCCTCCCACACGCGGCCGACCGTGAGCAGGGCGACGGTGGGGCTGAAGGGAGGTGGTTCCGGCATGGGGCCAGGCTACCGGCCGGGGGTTCGCGGATCGCGGGCGTCTTTCGCGCGCCGGGCCGCGGGCCTGCGCGGACCTTCCCGGGGCCCTTCGCACGGACGGGCGGGGCCGCCGCCCGGAGGCGGCGGCCCGCGGTCCCGGCGGGGTCGCGGGACGCCGCCTTCCGGAACGCGGCCGGAGGATCAGCCGCCGTTCTCGTCCGCGGCGCGGCGGCGGGCCTCGCGACGGGCCGCCTGGCGGTTCCTGCGGTTCTCGGCCCGGTTCATCTCGCCCATCTCCCTCTTGGCTGCACGGCCGTTGGGGCCCAGGCAGCAGGTGATGCCGGCGCTGTGCTCCCACCGGCAGCGCGTGCCGGCGTCCTCCCGGGCCGGAGCGGGAGGCAGGTCGCAGCCGCCGTGGCGGTGATCGTGGACGGGCCTGGGGTCGTGCTCGGCACAGCGGACCCACACCGGCTTCGTCTTGTCCGTACGGGACATGGTTTCCTCACCCGAACCGCCGCCCGTGCTCCCGGTCTCTCCGGGCGGGCGGCTAGGTTGGCAGGCCCATCACGTCACTCTCCTCAGGTCGTCCGCCGGTCTCCGGCGGGGGCGTCGCGCCGGGGTCGGTCCGGCTCCGGGCCGTCCCCGAGGCCCGGGGGCGGGGCACGCACGGGGACCGCCCGCGCGCGGCCTCCCAGGCTAGGCAGGTCCGGCGGCGGCGCGCAAGGTCCATCGGCCGGTCCGCCGTCCCGGTGGACGGGCGGCCGGGTTTCCGCCCCGGGCGGGGGTTCTGGGCCGGAGTGGAGTGCGGAAACAGAGCGGCCGTTTACCGCCGTTCAGTGAGTCCGGAAAAAGCTGTTAATTCGGGCGAAAGTCACTAATTCCACCGAAGTGAAAAGGGTGGACTCCGCATGTTCGACCTGGTGGAACGCGGCAACTCGAAAATCCGAACACATTACCTCCCGGTAATGCACACACCCACCCCACCCATGCCCTAGCATTTATCCCACTCACACAACTCAATCCACACGATGGCCCCGCAACGGTTAGATCCGTTCGGGGCCGTGGCCAGCAACTTCACACCTTTAACCAAAGGAATTGCCAGCATGCGCCAGTATAGCGCTGCCTTCCTCGGCCCTGCCCTGGGCGTCGTGAAGGCCCTCTTCCTCGCACCCCGTGGTCGCCACGCCCGCCGCCACCGCTCGACCCGGGTGCGCCGCTACGCCCCGCTCCCCCAGGCCGTGACGCGCGAGAACGCGTCCCCTCCCCCCGCGCCCGACCCCGTCCGGGTCCCGGCGCCCCGCCTGGCTCCCGCTCCCGCACCGCCTCCGGCCGACGACCCCGTCCTGGTCAGGCCCTACTACTCCGCGTGGGAGCACCGGGGCGCCACCGCACGTGAGCGTGCCCGCGAACGCGAACTCGACCGCGTCCGGGCCGCCGCCACCGCCCGTCTCTGCGACTGGGCCCACCGCGAGGTCCCGCCCTGCGGCGACCTCCTGGCCCCCGACCCGACACCCGTGGCGGTCCCCGCCCCGCGGGCGCCGCACCCCGACTGTGAGGACCCCGACGACTGGCGCACCTTCACCCGTCTGACCCGCACCTGGCTCGCCCAGCGGGAACACCACCGCCGGGCCCGGCCCCGGGGCGAGGCGCCGCACCGGAGCACGGGGGTGGCCGCGTGATCTCCCTGACCACCCGCATGCTCACCCGCACCTACACCCGCGCGCTCGCCGACCTGTCCACCGCCCGCCGCGACCTGACCCTCGACCTCGACGCCCTGGCCCCCGGCCTGGACCCCGACCTGGTCGACACCCTGCGCCTGTGCCTGCACGAACTCCACGCCAACGCCTGCAAGTACGGCCACCCGCACGCGCCCGTCGTCCGCCACCTGTTCCGCGCCCACGACGGGACGCTGACCCTGACCGTCCACAACAGGCACGCCCCCGGCGCCGCCCCGCCCGTGCCCAGGGTGCCCGTGGAGCGCACCACCACCGAGTGGGACCGGGGCCGAGGGCCAGCGCGGCCTCCTCCTCATCACCCGTCTGGCCGCCACCTGGGGCCACTACTCCTGGCCGCCCCGGTCGGGTCTCGGAACCCTCGTCCAAGCCACCTTCACCGCCTGACCCGCCCGCCGGGCCGGGGAGACCCTCCCCGGCCCTCCACCCCTCCAAGCTCCTCCGATGGCGAAGGAACCACATGCCGAGCCGAGCCCACGAGATCCCCCTGCGGATCATCCAGAACCAGCCCGCGATGGTCCCCGTGCTCCTCAGGGAGTCCCTGGGCATCGACGTCCCCCACCACACGGAGGCCGTCTCCACCAGTTCGGTCCTGACCAACTGCGACCCCAAGGAACTCAACAGCGACGGCGCCACCCTGCTCCGTGACGGCACCCGACACGTCCTCGCCGTGGTGGTGGAGCGCCAGCACGGGCGCGACTCCGGCAAGCGGGCGAGCTGGCCCGCCTACCTGACCACCCTCAACCTCCGCCTCAAGTGCCCGGCCGTACTCGTGGTCCTGTGCCCCGACGAGGCCATGGTGCGCTGGTGCGCCACACCCATCGAGGTCGGGCACCCCGGGTTCGTGCTGACCCCTCTGGTCATCGGCCCCGGCACCACCCCCGTGGTCACCGACCTGGAACAGGCCCGCGCACTGCCCGAGCTCGCCGTGCTCTCCGCCTACGCGCACGGCAACACCCAGCCGGGAACCCTGAAAGCCGTGGTGGAGGCGCTGGAATCCACCGCTCCCGAACACCGCGCGTTCTACTATGACTACGTACTGGCCGGTCTCAACGAGGCCGCCCGTCAGGACCTGGAGGGCTTGATGTCCGTGGACACCTACGAATGGCAGAGCGACTTCGCCCGTAAGTACGTCGGTCTCGGCCGCGAGGAAGGCCGTGAGGAGGGCCGTGAGGAAGGTCGCGAGGAGGGTGTGGTTCGCAGCGTGATCGCGGTCCTGGTCGCGCGCGGTTTCACGGTTTCCGACGAAGTCCGGGAGCGGATCGAGTCCTGCTCCGATCTGGACGTCCTGGAGAGTTGGGTGACCAAGGCCGTCAGCGTCCAGAGCCCCGGGCAGCTCTTCGACTGACGGTCGGGTCACCCGCACCGGCCGTGGGTCCGTGCCCACGGCCGCCCCGCGCCGCTTCCCGGTCACCGGCTGCCCGGCACCGCCCGGTTACCATGACGCATGGCCAGCGAAACCCCCGCAGCGGCCCGGACCCGCCGCGACCAGCTCCGCGACTTTCTGCGTACCCGCAGGGCCAGGCTCACCCCCGAGGACGTCGGCATGGCGGCCGGGGGTCGACGCCGGACACCCGGCCTGCGGCGCGAGGAGGTCGCCGTCCTCGCCGGGGTCGGGGTCTCCTGGTACACGTGGCTCGAACAGGGCCGCGACATCAACGTCTCCGTCGAGGTGCTCGACGCGATCAGCGGGGCGCTGCGCCTGAACGGCCCCGAGCGCATCCACCTGTACACGCTCGCCGGGGTCAACCCGCCGCGCGACGGCGGGCCCCGGGCCACCTCCGTCACCCCCGAGTTGCGCAACCTCATCGAGGCGTGGATGCCGCGCCCGGCGATGCTGCGGGACCGCTACTGGAACCTGCTCGTCCTCAACGGCACGGCCCGGACGGTGTTCGGCTACGGCGACACCGACCACAACTGCCTCGTCACGTTCTTCACCAACGCCCGGTACCGCGCCATGCGCGTCCACTGGGCGTCGGTCGCACCGGACGTCGTCGCCGCCTTCCGCGCCGACGCGGCCCGGTTCCCCGACGACACGGAGTTCGGCCGGCTCGTGGACGACCTCAGCACCGTGAGCCCCGACTTCGCCGAACTGTGGGCGCGCCACGACGTCGGCGACCACGTCCAGACGGTGAAGGCGGTGCTGCACCCCGAGGCCGGCGACCTGGTCTTCGACAAGACGACCCTGACGGTGGCCGACCGCCCGGACTGGACCCTTGAGCTGTACAACCCGCGTCCGGGCACCGGGACGGAGGACCGCCTCGCCCTGCTGGCGCACGCTCCCGCCGCCACCTCGGCCTGACCTTCGGCACCGCCGCCCGCCGGGAACACGCCCTAGCTGCGGTCCGGGCCCGGTTCGGCGGTGCCGTCGGGCGTGTCCGTTCCGGGTTTCGTGTGCAGGACCTCGCGGGCCTGCTCCGCGGCGCGGATGATGTTCTCGCGGACGAAGTCGACGAAGCGGGCGATGTTCTCCAGGCGTGCGGCGGCCGGAGTTCCGGGACCCAGGAGGCCGACGCCCTGGCGCGCGACCTCGATGAGGTGTGTGTGCGCCTGGGCTGTGGCGATCATCGACTGGTACCAGACGTCGGCGTCGACGACGTAGCGCTCGCGGCGCTCTTCGCGTTCACGGCGGAGCAGGCCCTGGCCCTCCAGGTACGTGACCGCCTTGGAGACCGAGGCCGGGCTGATCTGGAGGCGCTGGACGAGTTCGGCGGCGGTGAGGCTGCCCGAGTCGGCGGTGTGGAGGCTGACCAGCACCCGGGCCGTCATCTTGGGCAGGCCCGCCTCCATGAAGACGGTGGCGAACGCCTCCTCGTACTCGCGCACCGCCTCGGCGTCGCGCCCGTGGGGCTGCGGGGGCGCCTGCGTCCCCGGGGACGCGGTCCTCCTGCGCCGGTGGGTGCGTTGCTCGGTGGCGCGCTGGGCCAGGTCGGCGCGGTAGGCGGTGGGGCCGCCGTTGCGCATCACCTCGCGCGTGACGGTCGAGGTCGGGCGGTCCAGGCCCCTGGCGATCTCCGCGTAGGCCAGGTTCTCGGCCAGCCCCAGGGCGATCTGCCGGCGTTCCTGCTGGGTGAGTCTGCCTCCCGGCATCGCGGGCTCCTCCGTGGTCCGTGGGGGTGCCCACCCTAGCGTCCAGCGCTCATTCGTTGCAACGTGCGTGATGGCGGTGTTGCGCTGACCGTTGGTCAAATGCAACGGACCCGTGGAATTAGACTGTGCAAACGCCCGTGTGTCGCGACGATGGTGTTTCTCTATATGTGTATGCAACGTAGCCTTTCTGTCGATGGAAACAGAAGGCCGCAAGGGTGACAGCACGGGGGCGCCCATACGCGCCACCCCGCCCCGGGACGCGGGGCCGGGCCGGGGCCCGAGCCTGGTGGTCGCACACCCCTGATAAACGAGCCCTGTTCGCTTCGCACGGGTGCTGGAACGCTCGTACCCATGACGAACCACACTGCACGATTCGACGGCAAGACCGTACTCATCACCGGCGGCACGAGCGGCATGGGCCAGGCGGCGGCGCGCAGGTTCCTGGACGAGGGGGCGCGGGTGGTCATCACCGGGCGCGACCAGGGCCGCCTCGACGCCGCGGTGAAGGACCTCGACGGCGGCGACCGCGTGCTCGCGGTGCGCGGCGACGCGGCGAACCTCGACGACCTCGACACGCTGACCGCCGCCGTCAAGGTCCGGTTCGGGCGCCTGGACGTGGTCTTCGCCAACGCGGGCGTCGGCTCGTTCCTGCCGATCGGCGACATCACCGAGGCCGAGTTCGACCGGGTCGCGGACATCAACTTCAAGGGCGTGTTCTTCACCGTCCAGAAGACCCTGCCCCTGCTCGCGGAGGGAGGGGCGATCGTCATCAACGCGTCGTGGACGCTGCACCGGGGCATGGCCGGGGCCTCCCTGTACGCGGCGACCAAGGCGGCGGTGCACAACCTCTCGCACACCCTCGCCGCGGAGCTGGGCCCGAAGGGCATCCGGGTCAACTCCGTGAGCCCCGGCTACATCGACACCCCGATGTTCCACGAGGCCATCCCCGAGGAGGAGCAGGACGACGTCGTGGCCGCCGTGTCGGCGGGCCGCCTGGGCACCTCGGAGGACGTCGCGAAGACGGTCGCGTTCCTCGCCTCCGAGGACGCGGCCTACGTCAACGGCCAGGACCTCATCATCGACGGCGGACTCGTCGCGGCCATCGCCGAGCCTTCCGCGTAGCCCGGCCCCGAACGCGGGGCGGCTTCCGCCGGGGGTCGCCGCCCCGCCCCTGCCCGTCCGGGCTCAGAGGGCGGTGGTGCCGCCGAACCACGTCTCATGCTGCCTGAGCATCGCCTCGGTGTCGTTGAGGTGGGGGAACGGCCCGTCCGGGACCTCTGTCCCGAGGAATGCGCACAACCGCTCCCACCCCTCCCCGGCCCGGTGCACCAGGAGCCGGTCGGCCGGGAGTTCGGCCCTCACCTGTTCCGCGTGCCGCTCGAAGGCCGCGACGGCGACCTCCTCCGAGGGCACCGCACCGCAGGGAACGCCGAAGGACGCCTGCCACATGTGGTCCAGCAGGGGCCGGATCCGCCGGAACTCCACGGGGACTCGGGCGTCGGCGTCCTCCGCGCAGGCCTTGCGCGTCAGCTCGAAGATGGTGGTGAGCATGCTCGTGTACCACCGGTGCGGGTCGCGGACCGTGAGCACGAACTTCGCGTCGGGGTAGGCCTCCGCCAGTTCGCGCCAGAAGAACGACAGCGGCCAGTCCACCCCGGACGGCCACCCCTCCAGCACGTGCCCCCAGTCGATGCCCCCCGGAACCGGCGGCACGGTGCCGGCCCAGCGCCGGGCCAGGTCCGGTGAGGCCAGTACCTCGAACATGTGGTGGCAGGGGCCGAGGCCGAGCTGCTCCAGTGCGGCCTTCATCGACGTCGTCCCGGTGCGCGGGAGACCCGCCCCGATCACGTGCATCCTCGTCCTCCTCGTTCGTTCCGCGGCCCCGGCGGCCGGACGGGGAGGTCCCGGCCATCCCGCGGGCCGGGCGCGTTCCGCGCGCCGGGCTCCCGCGGGCGCGCCGGTCCGGCACGGGGGACGGGCCGCCCGTGTGCCGGGCGCGACGCCGGGGGCGTGCGGGGGCAGGCCACCGGACGCGCCACCGCGGCAGGGGGCACACAGCACTGTAGACCACCCGGTGTGTCCATGGGATTCCGTTGGGTGATCATCTGTCGGTGTCTTCGTGCCTTCGTGCCGTCGTGCGACGGGCCGTCCCCGTGCCCCGCGCCGGTCGGACGTCCGTCAGTACCGGGGCCAGAACGCGGGCTGGGCCTTGAAGGCCGCGTCGATCCTGATCGAGTACGCCAGCGACCCCAGGAGCCTCCGGGCGCGCGAGAGCGGGTGGTCCGGGAAGTGGGGGTCCCACGCGGGGTCGTCGGCGTGGTTGCGCGGGACTCCGCCCGTGATCCCGTAGGCGTAGGGGTGCTGGGCCCAGGCCGCCATCGCCTCCTCCGGCGAGGCCTGGCCGCCCCTGTACTGCTGGAGGAACCCCGGCAGCACGGACGCCTCCCGCACGCCCGTGGGCTGCCCCTCCAGGCACTGGACCTTCACGACGACACTGGAGCCCACCCTCGGGATCGTGTACGTCCCGAGGTAGGCCGTGCCCCGCTCCTGGTGGGGGTGGTCGCCCTTGACCATCTGCCGGATGGCGGCCATCCCGTCCAGCCCGATCACGTCGAGGTCCACCAGGCCCATCCCCGCCTGCGCCGTGTTGGCGCTCGTCCGGGCGCGCAGGGCCGCCACGTCCTCCAGGGGCGCGGGGAGGTTCGGCGCCATGTCGAAGCGGTCGAGGACGACGGCGTCACCTGCGGCGTCGACCCACACGTTCTCCTTGACCTGCTGGAACGGGCGGGTGTCGAACCAGACCGGGGTCCCGGCGAGTCCGGCCGGGGGCGGCGGCCCCTGGTGGTAGCCGTGTTGGTACTGGTGATGAGGGGACCATTGATGCATGGCCGCACCCTATATGCGGCCTTGTCCGGTGATGTTCCATCGGCCTCGCGTCGGCTCCGTGCCGACCCCGCACCGCCCCCACACCCTGCCGCGCACCGCCTGCGCGGGGCCCTCCCGGCCACGGCCGGGCGGTTACCCGTGCCCCACCGGCGCCCGACCGGGGACGGTCGGGCACGGGCGGCACCGGGGTGGCGGGTCGGCCCCCGCCCCAGTAGGGGCCGACCCGCCGGACCGCACTCCGAACGTCCTCCGGGCGGCCGGCACCTCACGGGTCAGGTGGTCGGCCAGGCTGCCCCGTCGGGTGGCGCGGCCCTGTCTCTCATACCGGGCGCTCGTCCACACCGTTCGCGCCGACGCCGCTGCCGAACCGGGCGCACCTGCCCCGGGACACCTCGTGGCCGCCCCGGCCCACCGTGGCCCACGCGCCCTTCACGTCCGGGGCCCGGCCGCAGGTGACGGCGGCGCGGAAGGTCTGCCCCTGGCCGATGGGGTCGCCACAGGCGGCCATCCCCAGGTCCGGGGCGTTCGCGTGTGTGTACGTGTCGCAGCCGGGCGCCGCGTCGGGCGCCGTTGCGGGGGCGAGCAGCGTGCCCGCGAGGACGGCGGCGACCGCCGACGCCACGCGCCGCGGAGCGGAGGGGGCATGGGGGGCTTCCTTCCGAGGAGTGGGGGACCGTGAGTGCCACGGTCATCACTCGACGTGGCCGCCTAGGATGTTTCCTCTCCGGACGCCCCGGAACCCTCGTGCCTCCGCATTTCCGCACCTGGCCGACCAGGTTTCTTCCCTGCGGGAGCGCCGGCCCCGCGGGGCCGGCGAGCGGGCCCGAGCCTTCCGGTACCGAAGGGCGGCACCGGAGCAGGGCTTCGGAGCCGGGCGGCGGGCCCTCGCCGGGGC
>NZ_JBSHDN010000207.1:0-11003 GCF_053616335.1 Nocardiopsis sp. NPDC055824 | reverse complement strand
GACGAGGGGCGCCGGTCCGCGGACCGGCGCCCCTCCGCGTGCCCGGGCCGGGTGCCCCCGGAAGTGAATCTACGTCGTAAAGGCGCCGCATGGACAAGCGCCCCGTCCGGTGAGGGGACGAGCACCGGACCGACATCCCCACAGGGCCGCCGCCTCCGGGCGTGAGCCGCGTTAGAGTTGCGGCGACCCGGTCCCGCGTCCCGCCGCGAGACCCGCCGCCCCCATGGAAAGCGGAAGCAATGACCACGACGTCCGGACATCCCGCACGCTCTGGCCCCGCCGACCCGCCCCCGGCCGCCGATCCCCAGGACACCGGGGAGACCGACGCGGTCTCCGCCCAGGACGCCGCCGACGTGTGCGACCAGGCCCAGGACCTCGCCGAGAACGGCCACCTCAAGCGCGCCGCCAAGCTCTACCGCAGAGCCGTCGCCGCTGACCCGCACCCGCGGGTGCTCGCCCGAGCCCTGCTGGGCCTGGCCGTGGTCGAGGATCAGCGGGGGGACCTCCCCGCCTCCCGTGAGGCCGCCCGCGGGGCGGTGGCCACCGGCGACCCCCGGTACGCCCCGCGCGCCGCCTACCACCTCGGCCTGTCCCTCGAACAGGAGGGCGAGCACGTCGAGGCCGAGGGCGTCTGGCGCAGGCTCGTCGACCTGGGGGACCCCTCCTACGCCGCCGTGGCCCACTACGGTCTGGCGAGGTCGGCGGAGGACCGCGGGGACCCCGGAGCGGCCGAGGAGCACTGGGAGGCGGCCCTTCGCCTTCCGCGCGGCTCCGCCCCGCTCGGCCGCCTGCACGCGGCCACCGTCGTCGAGGCGGCCAGGGACCTGGCGGGCCGCCTGCTCGGCCGGGGGCTGCCGGGCGCCGCCTCCGCGGCCGTCGAGCGGGGGCTCTCGGTCGCGGACGACCCCGGCCTGCGCCTGCTGCGCGCGGCGGCCCACCTCGAACACGCCATCGCCGACGTCGGCGCGATCGTCGACCCGGGCGAGGGGGAGCGGGACGCGCCCGCCCCGGACGCGGGGACCTCGGCCTCGGCGGTGGAACTCCTCGCCGGGCTGCTCGCCCTGCGCGGGGAGCCCGACGGCGCCGAGCGGGTCTGGCGCGCGGGCCTGGGGGACGGGGACCCGGAGACCGCGCACGAGGTGCGCCGTCGGCTGCGCCGGGGGTTCGCCGCCCCGGAGGACGAGGGGGCGGGCCCGTGGTGGGAGCCCTACCTGGAGGAGGCCGCGGCGACGGCCACCGCCCCGGCGCTGGCGGGGGAGCTGTTCGCCGTCATCACCCGGATGCACGCGCTGCTGGCGCTCCCGGTGGTGGAGGGGGAGTCGCGCGCCGACGCGCTGCGCGCCGCCATGGAGCAGGCCCTGCGCACCCCGAGCGGCCTGGTGTGGGGCGCCGACGTGCACGCCGACTTCCGGAGCCGGCTGCGGGAGGCGATGGGGGGAGAGGACGTCCTGCCCGAGGGCTGGCCCGACCTGTGACACGGAACCGCCCGGGGCTCGTCGCCTTCCGGGCGGGTGTGCGTCGGCCGGGGACCGCGCCGGCGGTGGCCCGGGGCCGGCGGCGGGCGGTGTCGCCCGCTTCCGGTGCGTGGGCGGGGCGGGTCCCTGGCCGTGTTCCCCGGTGTGCGGGGTCAGGCGGCCACGCGGGGCCGGTGCGGGGCGACAACCGCCCCGTCGGGCAGCAGTTCGCCGGTGTCGTCGAAAAGGACGACCCCGTTGCAGAGCAGGCTCCATCCCTGTTCAGGGTGGCTGGAGACGACCCGTGCGGCTTCGCGGTCGGTGTCCTCGAAGGACGGGCAGGCGGGTTGGTGGCTGCACATGGGACAGGCCTTTCGTTCCAGAAGAGCTCGTCGTTGAGCTGACGCCAACTTTAGTGGCTCACATCACATGCTTGCTCTGGTTTAGGCCCACCGCAGTGGTCCCGGTGTCGTCGTCCGCTCTCACACGGTGAGATACCCGCAGGCAGGCAATGGTTCCGGTGTGTCCGGCTCCGGCCAGAACGGTTTCAGTATCCGCCGCGCGTTCGGCGTGCCGCTGGACGGCTGCGCATCCCCGCCCCGGCGAGCCCGCCGCGCTGGAAGGCCCGCACCAGCTCCCCGCCGAGGTTGACCCCGGCGCCCAGCGCCAGGCCCACCATGACCGCCTCCACCACGCTGAGCAGGCCCGACACCGCCGTTCCCTGGGTGATCTCGATCAGTCCCCGGTACAGGATGCTGCCCGGGAGCAGCGGCGCGATCGACGGGACCAGGTACGGCAGGACCGGGCGTCTCGTGCGTCTGGCGAGCCAGTGCCCCACGACGCCCACCGCGACGGCGCCGGCCATCGTGCCCACGACCGGCGGCACGTCCAGGAGCGAGCGCAGACCCGCGTAGATCACCCAGATCATGACGCCCAGGGCCCCGATCGTCGGGAGCATCCGGGGCGGGACCGCCAGCGAGATCGCGAACGCCATCGCGATCCCCGCCGCGCCGATCAGGACGGGGACCTCCAGGGAGGTGCCCGCCGAGGGCAGGCTGTCGAGGTCGACCGGCACGCCCAGGCGGATCGCCGTGTAGGCCACGGCGCCCACCCCCGACACGATCGCGCCCAGGATGAAGAAGGTCTCCAGGAGGCGCGCCGCGGACGACACGTAGCTGCCGCTGATGCCGTCCTGGAGGCTGGACACCAGGGGCCGTCCGGGGAGCAGGGCCATGATGTTGCCGGTGATGATCGCCGCGGCCTGCAGTCCCAGGTCCAGCGTGGTGCTCACCCAGAGCAGGGCCACGCCGATGGTCGCCGCGACCACCGCAGCCGCGGCCATCTGGTAGAACTCGGCGACGCCGCGCCGGGCCAGGAACACCGCGGTCCGGTCGCCCAGCACGGTGGCGAGGAACGCGGCGGCGGCCACGACCAGGCCGCCGCCCATCATCACACTGGCACTGGAGGCGATCAGGCCGAACCCGAACACGATCACCCAGTTCGGGTACGGCATGCGGGCACGCCGGATCTGGGACAGCCGGGCGGTGGCGTCCTCCAGTTCCAGCAGCCCCAGCGCGGCCTGCTGCACCAGGGTGTGCAGCTCGTTGACGCGGAAGTAGTCCAGGGAGCGCCGGCGCACGACCCGTTCGCCGGTGACGGGCGGCTGGTCGCCGCCCGGGTGGGTGGACAGGGTGATCGTGGTGAAGGTGACCGACACCTCGGACCGGGGCAGTTCGAAGGCGACCGAGAGGCTGAGCATCGACTCGCTGACGGCCTCCGTGCCCTCGCCACTGGCCAGCATGAGCTCGCCGACGCGCAGGACCAGGTCCATGGCCCTCGCGTCGGGCAGGTTGACGGCCTCGTTGTCGTCGAGGCCGTCCGGGGTCAGTTCCCGTTCGTGTTCCGCCCGCCAGTCCCGCATCCTGCTGAGCAGGCGGTCCTCGCTCGGGGGGACCGGTCGCTCCCGCTTGCTTGGCATCCCTGTTCTCCGTTCCCTCCCCGCCTGTACCCCGTGGTGGTCGGCGCGTCGATCACAACCCCAGAGGGGACGCAGTCCGGACGTGTCGGGTTCGCCTGGAACAGGAGCGGGCGCCGGTGAGTTCGATCACCGGCTCATCCTGTCAAGGCGGGATGGACTCCGACAGCGACGCGCCGGGGCCCGCGGGGCGGGTGGCCCGGTGCCGCGGCGCGCCCGGACGGCACCGTGCCTCAGCCGTCCCCGTCGGGCCGTCCGGGCCTGACGAGTCCGTGTTCGTAGGCGTAGACCACGGCCTGTACGCGGTCCCGCAGTCCCAGTTTGGTGAGGATGCTGCCCACGTGCGACTTGACGGTCGTCTCGCCCAGGACGAGGTGGGCGGCGATCTCGGCGTTTGACCAGCCGCGCGCCACCAGCCGCAGGACCTCGTGCTCGCGGGCGGTCAGGGCCGCGGCCGGGGCCTCGTCCCCGGCCGCGGGGGGCAGCAGCGGCGTGAAGCGGTCCAGGAGGCGGCGCAGGACCGGTGGGGCCACGACCGCGGCGCCGCTCGCGACCACCTCCACGGCGGTCACGAGATCGGCGGGCGGGGAGTCCTTGAGGAGGAACCCGGTCGCGCCGGCGCGCAGGATCTCCACCACGTACTCGTCCAGGTCGAAGGTGGTCAGTGCCAGGACCCGCACGCTGTGTCCCAGCGGCTGGGCCCAGGACGTGATCCGGCGGGTGGCCTCGACCCCGTCCATGCCCGCCATGCGGATGTCCATGAGGACGACGTCGGGGACCAGGGTCCGGGCGGCCCGCACCGCCTCGCGGCCGTCGGAGGCCTCCCCGACGACCGACAGGTGCGGGGCGGACTCCAGGATCATGCGGAAACCGGCGCGGACGAGGGGCTGGTCGTCGACCAGCAGTACAGAGACGGGCACACGGCCGATTGTGCCTCATCGGGGGGCTTGTCCGGTCCCCGCCGTCCGGGGCGCGGCGGGCGGGGCCGGGCCGCGGCCGGTCAGGCGGTGGGCAGCGGCGGCGGGGTGCCGCCGAACTCGGGGCACAGGGCCTGGTGCTCGCACCAGCCGCACAGCTTGCTCTTGCGGGGCGCCCACACGCCGGTCCGTCCGGCCTCCTCGATCCGGGCCCAGATGCCGGAGATCTCCTCCTCCGCGGCCCGGAGCTCGTCCTCGGTCGGGTCGTACCAGCGCACGGCCCCGTCGCCGCCCAGGTAGACGAGCTGGAGGCGGGTGGGGACGACGCCGAGGTCGCGCCAGATCATCACGGCGTAGAAGAAGATCTGGAAGCGGGCCTTGTCCTCGAACCTGGGGTGCGGGGACTTGCCGGTCTTGTAGTCCACGATCCGGATCTGTCCGGTCGGGGTGACGTCGAGGCGGTCGACGTAGCCGCGCAGTTTGAGCCCGGTGGGCAGGGCCACGTCCAGGCGCATCTCGCGGTCGCGGGGCTCCAGGGCCGTCGGGTTCTCCAGGTCGAAGTAGCGGCGCACCAGGTCGCGGGCGGACTCCAACCAGGTGTCGCGCTCCGCCTCGTCGGCGAAGAGCTCATCGACCTCGGGCTTCTTCTCGCGCAGAGCGGTCCACTGCGGGTCGACGAGGGCGGCGGCGTTGTGCGGGGTGCGCGACTCCGCGGGGAGTTCGTAGAGGCGTTCGAGGCAGGCGTGGACCAGGGTGCCGCGCAGCGCCGCCGCGCTGGGAGCCTCCGGGAGCCGGTCGATGGTGCGGAACCGGAACAGCAGGGGGCACTGGAGGAAGTCGGAGGCACGCGAGGGCGAGAGGGCGGACGGAAGGGGCGCGGTGGTCATGGGACGAGCCTATGAGAAGGTCGCGACAGGCCGGGCGCGGTAGCCCCGTACCCTGGGGACGTGACCACCGGTAGTGAGCCCTCCGCGCCCAGAACCCGCGACCGCGCCAAGAGCAAGGGGCTGCTCCTGGGCCGCCCCTTCGGGATTCCCGTGTACGTGACGCCGTCGTGGTTGATCGTGGCGGTGCTGATCACCCTCGTCTACGGGGGGATCGTCGAGGGGCGGCTCGCGCTGGGGCCCGCCTCGTACCTGTTGGCGTTCGTCTTCGCGGTCCTGCTGTACGCCTCCGTCCTGGTGCACGAGCTCGCGCACTCGGTGGTGGCGCGCATGTACGGGCTGCCGGTGCGGCGGATCGTGCTGTACGTGCTGGGCGGGGTCTCCGAGATCGAGCGGGAGGCGCCCACCCCGGGGCGGGAGTTCTGGATCGCATTCTCGGGTCCGCTGTTCTCCCTGATCCTGGCCGCGGGCGCCTTCGGCCTGTACCAGTTCGCCGACCCGTTCAGCGTGGTGGGCGAGCTGCTGTTCCAGCTGTGGATCGCCAACTTCCTGGTGGGCGTGTTCAACCTGTTGCCCGGGCTGCCCCTGGACGGCGGCCGGCTGCTGCGCGCCGGGGTGTGGAAGGCGACCGGCAGGCAGGTCGCGGGGAGTGTGGCGGCGGCCTGGGGCGGCCGGGGGCTGGCCCTGGTGGTGGTGGCGATCCCGTTCGTCCTGGCGTGGTCGTCCGGCGGGCGGTTGAGCCCGTGGGCGGTGGTGTGGGGCCTGCTCCTGGGCGGGTTCATGTGGATGGGCGCCACCGACGCCCTGCGGGCGGCCCGGGTGCGCGAGCGGGTGCCCGGCCTGAGCGCGCGCGACCTGGCCCGGCCGGCGGTGCGGGTGCCGTCCGACACCCCGCTGGCCGAGGCGCAGGGGAGGGCGCGCGAGGCGGGGGTCGTGGAGATCGTCGTGACCGACGCCGACGGCACCCCGACGTCGATCGTGCACCCGGCCTCGGCCGCGGCTATCGCGGAGGGGCGCCGGGCCCGGGTACCGGTGTCGAGTGTGGCGCGGGCGGTGACGGACTCCTCCCTGGTGCCGGTGGACCTGAGGGGCGAGGAGCTGCTCGACGCGCTGACCGGGCACCAGCTGCCGGAGTACCTGGTGGTGGACGAGGCGGGGGGCGGGGTGTTCGGCGTGCTGCGCGCTGCCGACGTCAACGCGGCGATGTCCGGCCGGGCCTGACGCGGCGGACGGCCACGCCGGCGCCGGGCTGCCGCTGAGCGCTCCCGGGGCAGGCCGCGGCGGCCGACGGTTCCGATGCGGATCACGGGTACCCCCCGCCGCTCCCCGCCCCCTGACCAGGGGCCCCGATACCGGTCATGAGCGACGTGAGCCGGCGGTCCAGGTCGTCGACGCATCCGGCCCGGGGCCCCCGGTACCCGCGCCTGAACCTCCGCACCCGTCCGATCACCCGCTCGGAGTCGAAGCGCACCCCCGTGGCGAGCGCCTCCCGCGCCAGGCGGAACGCCTCGTCCACGTCGCCGGCCTCGGCGTGCGCCGAGGCCAGCTCGACCTGGAGGACCGCCGCCTGCTTGGCGTTGGCGGCCTTCTGGGCGAGGGCCTCCGCGAAGGCCTCGCGGGCCTCGTGCGGGCTCCGCAGGCGCACCCCGACCAGGGCGCGGTAGCCGGCGACCTTGGCCTGGTCGAAGGCGAACACCCACGGCCAGGGCGGGTCGGTGTTGGTCGTGCGGGCGGCCTCCTTCTCCGCCCTGCCGATGGCGCGGGAGGCGGCGGCCCCGTCGCCGGTGCCCGCGTGCGCGAGGGCGCCCACGCAGGCGAGCCAGGCGCGGGCCGTGGGGTGCGCGGAGGGGCCCAGGACGTGCTCGGCCTCCCGCACCAGTCCCAGGCCCAGTTCGGGGTCCTCCGCCGTGTCGATCTCGAAGGCGGCCAGGGACCCCAGCATGTACACGTCGAGCAGGCGCATCCCGGCCTGGCGGGCCCGGACGACCGCCGTGCGGTAGTGGACCCGGGCCGAGCCCATGTCGCCCAGGTCGGCGTGGAGCCAGGCGGCGAACCCGGCGGCCTCGCTGGCCGCCGCGCTGAGCGCCGGGCGGAAGGGCGTCCCGCGCGAGTGCGCGAGCATCTGCTCGGCCAGCTGCACATGCGTCACGGCGCTGGGCAGCAGGTGGCGGGCGGGGGCGGACGCGTCCATGCGGCGCTGGCCGCCGGTGATGGAGCGCAGCGCGGACGCGGTGGTCTCGTCGACCGGGTGGGGCGCCTGCGAAGGCGGGGGAGCGGCGGGGGCGGCGGTGAGAAGGGCCCCGGCGGCGACCGCCTTCCCGAACTCGCGTCGTCTCGTGGTGTCCACCTCCTTCTGGACGGGTCCGACCGGCGGCGGGGCGCCTCCGAAGCGGAGCAGGTGCAGCGGGACGTCCAGGCGCTGGGCGAGGTCCTGGACCTGGCTGACCGTCAGGGCCTGCTGTCCGTTGACCACCCGGGAGACCCAGCTCTGGGAATAGGCGACCGCGCGGGCGAGGTCTCCCTGGGACCATCCGCGCGCAGTGCGCACGCCTTCGAGAACTGTGGCCATGTCGCAGGTCGCCAGCGCGTTCGCCATGCGGGGCCGCGACCACAGGTCCGGTGGCAGAACACCGTCGGGTTGGGGCATGAGCTTAGATTAGGGATTCCGGCCGCCCTGGGTGGCTATGTGTGAAAAAGAAGGTGCGATGCGTGATCCGCATAGAGACGCCCCGTACCGGGGCCGATGCGGGAGAGTGCAAGAGTCGTTGGTCCCGGCAGGCATCCGGGAGGAAAGGGAGGCACCCCGTGACCGTGGAGACCCCGCCGGCGGGCAGCCCGAGTCTGCGGTGGGAACCCGCCGCGGCTGATCCGGCGGACCGCGTGGACCCCGCCGGTCTGGCCCTGCGGGTCCTGGCCGCCGAACTGCGCTCACACGGCGTGGAGGTGCGCGAGGACGGGGATTCCGGAACGGTCGACGCCGGCCCCAGCGCCCGCCCCCAGCGCGCGCTGCTCAGACCGCACAGGGGCGACCTCTGGTGGTGGATGCGCTGGCCGGCCCAGGTGGATGTGCATCCCGCCCTGTCTGGGGTCCCCATCTCCCCCGCCACCCGGACCTCCGACGCCGCCAGGCGGATCGTGGGCGCCCTGTCCATGACCGTCGGCGACGCCTGAACAGGCGCGGGTCCCCCTCCGCGCCTCCCCGGGCGTGAGCGGTGCCCGCGCCCGGGAGGCGGGCGGGGCCGGGTTCCCCCGAAACCCGGTCTCCCTCCGCGCGGGGTCCTGCCCGGTCCCGCCCGCCCACCCGTTCGACCCCCCCGTGCGCGGGCCGTCCGCCGCCCGGCCCCCTCCGTCCCGGTGTCCGGCGGGCGGCCCGCGCCTTACCTCCGGCGCACCCGGTCCGTCCGCGTCGTCCCGGCCCCCAGGCGTACGGCGCGGCCGTCCGCCGCGCTCTTCACCGAGGACCTCTTCGCCACCGGCAACGACGACGACAACCGGGCCGCCGTGCTCGGGGCGGCCGCCGAGGACCTGGCCCTGGCGGGGGTGGCGGTCCACGGACCCAGGGGCGACGTCGACAAGGTGCTCAAGGGGCTGCGCCCGCACCCCTGAGGGGCCCGGTGCGGGAGCCGCCCGGATGCCACCGGGGAGACCGCGGGCCGCCGCCCGGCGGGGACGGGACGGCGGCCGGGGCTCAGACCGTCCCGGGCTCTGCCGCCGCCAGCGCGGCGCCGACGATCCCGGCGGTGTTGCGCAGGGCCGCGGGGACGATGGGGGTGCGGATGTCCACATGGGGGAGGAACTTCTCCGACTTGCGGCTCACCCCGCCGCCGACCACGATCAGGTCCGGCCAGAGCAGGTCCTCGACCACCCGGTAGTAGCGGTGCAGGCGCTGGGTCGCCCACTCGTGGTAGGAGAGGTCCTCGCGCTCCTTGGCGCCGGAGGAGGCCCGCGTCTCCGCGTCGTACCCGTCGATCTCCAGGTGCCCGAACTCGGTGTTGGGCACGAGTTTGCCGTCCACCACCAGGGCGGAGCCGATGCCGGTGCCCAGGGTGGTCATCAGCACCACGCCCGGCACCCCCTTGGCGGCGCCGTAGCGGCTCTCCGCGACCGCCGCGGCGTCGGCGTCGTTGAGGACCCGCACCGGTCGGCCGGTCGCCTCGGTGAACAGGGTCCGCGCGTCGGTGCCCACCCAGCTCTTGGGCAGGTTGGCGGAGGTGCGCACGACCCCGCCCTGCACCACCCCTGGGAAGGTGATGCCCAGCGGCGCCTGCGAGACCTCGGGGAAGTGCGCGGCGATCTTGCCGACGATCTCCGCGATCGCCGCGGGGTCGGCGTGGCGGGGCGTGAGGACCTTCATCCGCTCCCGGAGGAACTCCCCGGCGACCAGGTCGACAGGGGCGCCCTTGATGCCGCTGCCCCCGATGTCGATCCCCAGTGCCGTGTTCGGCTGTGACATGGGTCGTCGCCTCCCGTGTTCCTCGTGTGGTGGATGGGCGTCGTCGCGGTCCCGCGGTGTCGATACTGCCCCGGAGGCGGGGTGTTCGCACGTTCGGCCCCGGCGGGAGCCGCCCGTTTCCGGACTTGTGCCCGGACCGCTACGACCGTCCGTAGTCGGTTCGGGCCGCCTCCGGCCGTTCGCCACGGTATCGGGGGGCCGATACCCTGGGCGACTGCCCTGACTCAACCAATTGCGACGTGGGAAGACGAGAGCGACGTTGACCGGTATCCATGGCCGCCGCGGCCCCTTCACCGACGGCGACACCGTGCAGTTGACCGACCCCAAGGGTCGCATGCACACGATCACCCTGCGCGAAGGCAGCACCTTCCACTCCCACAAGGGCAAGGTCGAACACGACGAGCTCATCGGACAGCCCGACGGCAGTGTGGTCCGCTCCAACACCGGCACGGCCTACGTGGCGCTGCGCCCGCTGCTGATCGACTACACGCTGTCGATGAAGCGCGGGGCGACCATCGTCTACCCCAAGGACGCGGCCCAGGTCCTGGTCGAGGCGGACATCTTCCCGGGGGCCCGGGTGGTCGAGGCGGGCGCCGGATCGGGAGCCATGTCCAACTGGCTGCTGCGCGCCGTCGGTGAGAACGGCATGGTGCACTCCTACGAGCGTCGCGCCGACTTCGCCGAGATCGCCCGCAAGAACGTGGAGAGGTTCTACGGCGGCCCGCACCCGGCGTGGAAGCTCACCGTCGGCGACCTGGTGGAGGAGCTCGACGAGACCGACGTGGACCGCGTCTTCCTCGACATGCTCGCCCCCTGGGAGTGCCTGGACGCGGTCGCCGGGGCGCTGATCCCCGGCGGACTGCTCTGCTGCTACGTCGCCACCACCACGCAGCTGTCGCGCGTGGTCGAGGGGCTGCGCGAGGACGACCGCTTCTACGAGCCGCGCTCGTGGGAGACCATGCTCCGCACCTGGCACGTGGAGGGGCTGGCGGTGCGCCCGGACCACCGCATGATCGGGCACACCGGGTTCCTGGTGGTGGCCCGCCGCCTCGCCGACGGGGCCGAGGCCCCCGAGCGCCGCCGCCGGCCGGCCAAGGGCGCCTACGGCAAGGACTTCACCGCGGCCCGCGAGCAGGACGGCCGCGGTCCGGCGCAGACGGCTCCCGGTACGGCGCCCGCCGTGGGCGGGGACGCCCCCGCCGAGGCCGGGGTCCCGCAGGCCCCGGAGACCCCCGACGCGGGCCCGGAGGAGCCGGGCACCGCCGGGGAGTAGCGGGAGCGCCCGCCACGCCCCCGAGTCCCACCGCACCGCGCGAGGCC
>NZ_JBSHDN010000206.1:0-11060 GCF_053616335.1 Nocardiopsis sp. NPDC055824 | reverse complement strand
CACTTCCGGGCGCCGGCCGTGCCGGCGCCCCGCGACCCCGCCGAGGTCTGAGGCCCGCTCGCGGCCGGGGCCCGCCCCCGGCCCCGCGGGCCGGTACGCGTCGTGGTCCGGCACACGCCCGACGAGGTACGGCCTCCGGCGGGGGGACTTCGCGCGGAGAGGACGGGACGGCCCGTGGGCGGCCCCGCCCGAGCCCCGGGGCTTCCGGGCCGACTGCGGGCCGTGCCCCTACCTGTCCAGGACCCGGCGGAGCGCGGCGAGCACCACCTCGGCGCGGTCCAACCGGGCATTGTGGCCCATGAGGCCGATCCGCCACACGGACGCCGCGTAGCGGCCCACGCCCGCGCCGATCTCCAGGCCGTACTCGTCGAGCAGGCGCATCCGGACCTTGGCCGAGTCCACGCCCTCGGGGACGAGCACCGACGTGAGCTGCGCCAGCCTGTGCCCCTCGGCGGCGAACAGCTCCAGCCCCATGTCCACCAGGCCCTCGCGCAGGCGGGCCCCGGCCGCGCGGTGGCGCTCGGCCACCGCTTCCGGGCCCTCGGCCTCGATGCGTGCGAGCGCGGCGTCCAGGGACGCGATCATCGCCGTCGGCGCGGTGTGGTGGTAGGCGCGTCCGCCGGGGCCGCCGCGCACGTAGGCGCCCAGGAGCCCCAGGTCGGCGTACCACACGGGCGGGGTCGTGACCCTGCGCTCCCAGGCGCGCTCGGAGAAGGTGAACGGGGCCAGCCCCGGTGCGACGCCCAGGCACTTCTGGGTGCCGGAGTAGGCGATGTCGACCTTCCACGCGTCCAGCTCCAGGGGCATGCCGCCCAGGGAGGTCACGCAGTCGGCGAGCAGGAGGGTGTCGTCGGAGCGCTCGCGCAGGGCGCGGCCCAGGGCGCCGACGTCGCTGACCACGCCGGTCGAGGTCTCGGCGTGCACCACGGCGACCAGCCTCGGGGAGGGGTGGGCGTCCAGCACGCGCCGCACGTCCACGGGCTGTCCCCACTCGTGGTCGACCCGTACGACATCGGCTCCGTAGCGGCGGGCGACCTCGCACATGCGCTCGCCGAAGAGGCCGTTGACCGCGACGACCACCACGTCGCCCGCGGAGACCGTGTTGGCGAAGGCCGTCTCCATGCCCAGGGAGCCGGTTCCCGACAGGGGCAGCGTCAACGGGTTCCCGGTGCCCCACAGGGCCCGGAGCCGGTCGCAGGTGCGTTCGAGCACGGCGATGAACTCGGGGTCGAGGTGACCGAGGAGGGGCGCGGCGAGCCCCAGGGTCGCCTCCGGATAGGGGTTGCTCGGGCCGGGGCCGAGCAGGATGCGGTCCGTCAGTGGCATGCGCACACACTAGCGGGGCGTGTGCGCCGGACGCGTGACGGGGAGCGGGGGAGGTCCGCCCCGCGGCGGCGGTGCGGACGGCGGGGCCCGGCCCCCGGACGGGTTCCCCGGGGCCCGCGGCCCGGGCCGCGGGTGCAGGTAGCGTGGATGTCAGCGCCGGTGAGGGGGTTCCCCGATGAGACGCAGGGTGCGACAGTACGGGATCCTCATGGGCGTCTGCCTCGTCCTCTTCGCCGGTTCGCTGCCCGTCTACTACGTGTTCGGCACGGGGTGGGCGGTGGCCATGTGCGCGGCGGCGTCGGTCCTCCCACCGGTCGCGGCCACCCTGGGCAACCTCGCCGACCCGGCCGACCCGCAGGATCGCGGCGCCCGTTTCGGTCCCAACGCAGACCCGGGCTGCGGGAGCGGCGACGACCCCGGCGACGGGGACGGTCCCGGCCGCGCCCCGGGCCCTTCGTAGCCGCGCGGCCCCGGGCCGGCCGACCCCCTTCGGCGGGAGCGGCGGTCCCGCACGTAGTATTCCGGCGGGGTCGGGCACCGTGCGCCCGGACGGCCGCCGCGACTCCCGGACGACAGGGGAGGGGAAGCGGTGACGCACACCAGCACCGAGGACGCCGGGGCGGGCGGCAGCACCGGAGGGGTGCGCATGCTGCGGGTGCTCCACGACGACCCCCGGGTGGCGGGGCTGCTCGCGGGCCTGCTGGAGGAGTACACCGAGCGCTACGGCGCCGAGGGCGCCGCGAAGGAGCTCGCCCGGTACCCGGTGTCCGAGTTCGTCGCCCCCCACGGCCGCATCGTCCTGGCGGAGTCGGACGGGGAGGTCGTCGCCGGGGGCGCGATCCGCCCCTACAAGAAGGACCGCGCGTCCATGGCCGACACCGCCGAGTTCAAGCGGATCTGGACCTCGGGCCGCCACCGCCGCCGCGGGCTCGGACGAAGGGTGATGGCCGCACTGGAGGAGGCCGCCCGGGACCTCGGCTACACCAGGGTCCTGCTCTTCACCGGCCCCTCCCAGCCCGAGGCCGTCGCCCTGTACGAGGGCATCGGCTACCGGTGGGTCGACCCGGCCGAATTCGACGAGCTGCCGTACTCCTCCGCGATCCCCTTCGCGCACGAGCTGTGAGCCCAGTCCCTCCGCCACACGGGCCGCCCGACCTGCGGCGATCCGGTTCCGCGGGGTCGGCTCCGGGCACAGCGGGCGCCCCACGGGCGTTATGGGGGCCGCTATGCCCGTCGGCCGGTCGCCCGTACGGTACCCCCCGTACGATGGGCGGCAACGGCCGTCACCAGCGGTCACCGAGGGCCGTCACCCGCGGCCCCTACGACGGATCCGACAGGAGAGTCACGACGTGAGCGAGCAGCAGCGCCCCGGAGCCCAGACGGACGCACCCGTGTTCAGTCCACGCAAGAACGGGCAGGCGCAGTCGGTCTCCGACGAGCTCGCCGCGTGGATGAGCACCGGGTGGGCCGACACCGAGCTGCGGGACCTGAAGCCGGTCGAGCAGGCCGGGCACACCGCCCGCCGCCGCGCGGCCCTCAGCGCCGCCTTCCCCGGCGAGCGCCTCGTCGTCCCGGCCGGACAGCTGCTCACCCGCTCCAACGACACCGAGTACCCGTTCCGGGCCGCCACCGCCTACGCGTACCTCACCGGGGACACCTCCGACGGCGGCTGCCTGGTGTTCTCCCCGGACTCCGACGGCGGCCACGACGTGGTCCTGTACCTCAAGCCCCGCTCCAACCGCGAGAACGGCGAGTTCTGGCTGGGCGGCTACGGCGAGCTGTGGACCGGCCGCCGCCACAGCCTGGACGAGGCCGCCGCCCTGCTCGGCGTGCCCACCGCCGACGTGACCGGCCTGACCGAGGCCCTGCGCTCCGACGCGGTGACCACCCGGATCGTGCGCGGCCACGACGCCGCCCTCGACGCCCTGGTGGACGGACTGCGCGCCGACGCCGACGAGGACTCCCGCGCCGGGTCCGCCCGGCTCGACGAGGAACTGGCCGTGACGCTGGACGACCACCGCCTGGTCAAGGACGAGTGGGAGGTCGCCCAGCTCCAGCTGGCGGTGGACGCCACCGTCCGCGGCTTCGAGGACGTCGTCCGGGCGCTGCCGCAGGCCAAGGACACCTCCGAGCGGTTCGTCGAGGGCACGTTCTTCCTGCGCGCCCGGGTCGAGGGCAACGACGTCGGCTACGGCACCATCGCCGCCTCCGGCGCCAACGCCACCACCCTGCACTGGACCCGCAACGACGGGCCGGTGCGCGAGGGCGACCTGCTGCTCCTGGACGCGGGTGTGGAGACCACCACCCTGTACACGGCCGACGTCACCCGCACGATGCCGGTGTCGGGCACCTTCACCGACCTCCAGCGCAAGGTGTACGACCTGGTCTTCGCCGCACAGGAGGCGGGGATCGCCGCCGTCGCCCCGGGACGGCCGTTCACGGCCTTCCACGAGGCTTCCCAGCGCGTGCTCGCCGAGGGCCTGGTCGAGTGGGGCCTGCTGGAGGGACCGGTCGAGAGGGTCCTGGAACTGGGCCTCCAGCGCCGGTACACGCTGCACGGCACCGGCCACATGCTCGGCATGGACGTGCACGACTGCGCGGTGTCCCGCCAGGAGGTGCACCTGTACGGCGACCTCGAGCCGGGCATGGTGCTCACGGTCGAGCCCGGCCTGTACTTCCAGCCCGACGACCTGACCGTCCCCGAGGAGCTGCGCGGCATCGGCGTGCGCATCGAGGACGACGTGCTGGTCACCGAGGAGGGCCGCACCGTGATGTCGGCCGGCCTGCCCCGCTCCTCCGCCGACGTCGAGGCCTGGCTGGCCGAGCGCCTGCCGCGCTGACCCCGCCGAGCCGTACGCGCACGGGCCGTCTCCCCTTCCGGGAGGCGGCCCGTCGCCGTCGGGGCGCCGCGACGGCGGACGACGGATCCGGGACGGGGACGCCGAGCCGCGTGTGGGACGCCCGCCGCCGAACCCCCGGGTTTGCCCAAGGACGGGTGATGCTTCGCACCCCGGGGTTTGCGTCGCCGTGTGAACGGTGAGCAGGGGGAGAAGGACAGGACACACCGAGCAAGAGGAGGTTCTCCTCTCATGGGAGACGACAACCAGGGCCCCACGCTGCGGATCTTCGCCTCGCCGGGGCGCTACGTCCAGGGACGCGGCGCCCTGGCCCGGTTGGGCGAGCTGGTCGCCGACCACGGATCGCGGCCGCTCGTCCTGGCCGACGACGTCGTCCGCGGCCTGACCGAACAGGTCGTCACCGACTCCTTCCGCGAGGCGGGGCTGCCCCTCGTCTTCGAGCGGTTCGGGGGCGTCCCGACCCGGGCTGAGGCCGCGCGCGTCGCCGCGGTGATCGGGGACGGCGGCCACGACGTCGTCATCGGCCTCGGCGGGGGGACGGCGATCGACACCGCCAAGGCCGCGGGCGACGACTCGGGGGTCCCGTGGGTGAGCGCGGCGACGGTCGCGTCGACGGACGCCCCCACGTCGGCGCTGTCCGTCGTCTACACCGAGTCCGGCGCGTTCGAGTCGTACCGCTTCTACGACCGCAACCCGGCCCTGGTCGTGGTGGACACGCAGCTGGTCGCCGAGGCTCCCACCCGGTTCCTCGCCGCGGGGGTCGGCGACGCGCTCGCCACGTGGATCGAGGCGCGGGCCGTGCGCGACGCGCACAGCCACAACATGGTGGGCGGCCTCCCGACCCGCTCGGGGACCACGCTCGCGCGCCTGTCCTGGGACATCCTGTGGGAGTCGGCCCTTCCCGCGCTGGAGGCGGTCGACCGGAACCTGGTGACCCCCGCCGTCGAGGCGGTGGTGGAGGCCAACACCCTCCTGTCCGGCCTCGGCTTCGAGTCCGGCGGACTGGCCGCCGCGCACGCGGTCCACGACGGCCTGACCGCGGTGGACCAGACGCACCACCTGGCGCACGGGGAGAAGGTCAACATCGGCTCCCTCACGCAGCTGCTCATGGAGGGCGCCCCGACCTCGGAGGTGGACGCGTTCGCGGAGTTCACGGCCCGCGTCGGCCTGCCCACCACGCTCACCGAGGCGGGGCTGGGCGACGCCGACGACGCCACGCTCGACCGGGTGGTGGCCGCGGCGACCGCGCCGGAGGAGACCATCCACAACCTGCCCTTCGCCTTCACCCCCAGGGACGTGCGCGACGCGCTGCGCGCCGTCGAGGGGGTCGGCCGCCGCGCACGCGCGCGGGCAGGCCTCGGGGAGCCGTCCGCGCCGGACCACGGCTGACCGCCGCCCCGCCCCGCCCCGGCCCGGGCCGAGGATCCGCCCTGCCGGGCCCGTGCTCCGGGGGCAGCGGCTCCGGCGGCCCGGCCCGGCGGGCGCCCCCGCCCGGGCCCCGCAACCGTGCGGGAAGGGGGCCGCGGGCGGCGCCCGCGCCGGAGGGCCCGCCTCAGGAGGCCGGTCCGGCGAGCTCCGCCAGTTCGGCCTCCAGGAGCGGTCCCAGGAACCCCCTGGTGCGGGCCGCGTCCGCGGGGGCGCGACCGCGCGGTGTGGGCTCGACGAACATGATCAGGTACAGGTACGTCCGGTAGAGGGCGAGCCGGCGGAGCAGGCCGGGGGAGAAGTCGAGGACGCCGCCCGTGTCGCGGTACCCCGCGAGGAAGTCGGCGTCGTCCCGGATGTCGCCGAACAGGGCCAGGGAGACCAGGTCCGCCGCGGGGTCGCCCCAGAACGCGCGCTCGGCGTCGATGATCCCGGTGAGGCGCGGTTCGCGGTCGGGGCCCCCGTCCGCGCCGGGCCGCGACGCCAGGACGTTGCCGTCCCACAGGTCGAAGTGCGTGAGGACGGGGGTGCGGACCGGTGCGAGGTGGACGAGGTTCGCGGACACCAGCCGCACGACCTCGGCGCCGCCCCCGGGCAGGGGCACGGAGAAGCGCCGCGCGTCCGCCACGACCGCCTCGGCCATGGCGCGGAAGGCCTCCGGCCAGGTGTCTGCCCGAAGCCCCGCGGACCCCGCCGGATAGCCGAAGGCGTCGCCGGTGACCGTGTGCAGGGCCGCCACGGCACGGCCCAGGTCCCGGCGGGCGGCGGAGGACCGCACGGTCGCCTCGCCGGACCGCAGATCCTCCAGGGTCTCCCCGGGCAGGTGGTCGAGGAACAGGTACTCCCGGCCCGGTTCTCCGGGGACCCGCCCGGAGGCCAGGACGCGAGGGACGAGTCCGCCCAGCAGCGGACGGGCCCTCGCGTAGACCAGGGCCTCCGTGGCCAGGAGGCCCTGCTCATAGGTCAGGCGGGGGCGGTCGGCGGGCGGCGCGACCTTGAGGACCGACCTCCGGCCGTCGCGCAGGACCACGGAGCGGACCGTGTTGTAGGTGCCGCCGGACAGGGCGGTGTGCTCGCGCACCCGCGCCCCGCGCCCGAAGGCGGAGCCGACGAGGGCGTCGAGGGCGGGGTCTGCGGGAAAGGGGCGGTCGGCTGCGGGGGGCTGCACGCACATGGGCCCAACCTAGCCGTACCGGCCACGGAGGCCGGTGACGACCTCCTCGCCCGACACACGGCAAGAGGGCCTCCGGCATCGGTGCGGACCGCGGCATCCGCACCGACGCGCCGGAAGGCCGTCGACGCCCCTCACCACCCACGCCCATGCCACCCTCGCACCCGCCGGACGCCGCAGCCGCCCGAGGGGCGCGGGGCGGCGGCGCCCCGCACCCTGTCGGCGCCGGTTCCGGTCGGCCCGCCGACACCGCCCGCCCCGGCCCGGAAGTCCACGCCTCCGGTGCGGGCCGCCCCGTGTGCGTCCCCGGCCCGGTCGGGAAGCCGCCGTGGCGGGTGCCCCCGGAACGGCCGCGTGCTCCGGGGACGGGAGTTCCGGTCCGGACGTGCCGGGGCCGGGCGGCCCCCGAGGCGTTCCCGGGACACGGGTGCGTTATCTCACGGGCGCCCCGGAGCCCCCGCACAGGCGTCATCGCGGCCGGACGTGGCCTCCCTCACGGGAGAAGCACGTCCCGTCCCTGGTTGACTGGTCCGCGCTGCACGGGCCGGAGGCGTGCCAGGGGGCCGTAACGCACCGCCGCCCCACCCCTCCGCTCCGTCCACAGTCCGCGTACGTCGCCGAAGCGGCCCGGGACGACCGTCTCCGGGCGGACCCGCGCCGCCCGACGGCGTCCGGCTCCGTGTTTCGCCGGACGGCGCGCCCCGTAGCGGGCGCCGTCCGACCGGCCTGCCGCCGACCGGGGCGGACCCTTCCACGCCGACCGTCGACAATGCCGGTCGGCAGTTTCCCACCGAGGAGCATCCCCTTCTCCATGTTCTCCACCCTGCGCACACGCGTGTCCGCGTCAGGAAACCGTCCCGACCTCTGGGTCATGGGCGTCACCTGCGTGCTCCTGATCGCCTTCGTGGTGACGGCCCTGGCCTCACCCGGGGCGGTCGGCGCCGCCGTCGACGCCGCGTTCGCCTGGTCCGCACAATGGTTCGGCGCGTACTGGCAGGTCCTGCTCCTCGCGATGCTCGCCGTAGCCGCCGTCCTCGCGTTCTCCCGCTACGGCAGGGTCCGCATGGGCGGCATGCCCGCACCCGAGTTCGGCATGTTCCGGTGGGTCGCGATGGTCATGACCACCCTGCTCGCCGCGGGCGGGGTGTTCTGGGCCGCCGCCGAGCCCATCGCCCACTACACCGCAGCGCCGCCGGCGTACGCCGACCAGGCCGGAGGCATGGAGGGGGCCGCGGTCGCGCTGGCCCAGAGCTTCGTGCACTGGGGCTTCCCCGCCTGGGCCATCGGAGGGTCCCTGGCCACCCTGGTCATGATGCGGGGTGTCGAGAAGGGCATGCCGCTGCGCCCCCGGACACTGCTGTGGCCGGTCATGGGCGAGCGTGTGCGCACCCACTGGATCGGCGCGGTCGTCGACATCAGCTGCGTGGTCGCGGTCGTCGCCGGGACCGTCGGACCGATCGGCTTCCTCGGTCTCCAGGTGTCCTACATCGGGGGCCGGCTGTTCGGGCTGCCCGACGGGTACGGCACCCAGGCCGCCATCATCGCGGGGCTGACCGTCGTGGGCGCCGTGTCGGCGGCGAGCGGCCTCAACCGGGGCATCCAGCTGCTGAGCAAGGCCAACGTCTGGGCGGCCCTCGCGCTGATCCTGGCCATCGTCGGACTCGGCTCCGTGCCCTTCGTCGTCGACCTCTACCTCCAGGCGATGTCGGTCCACGTCCGCGAGTTCGTGCCGATGGCGCTCTTCCGGGGCGACCAGGAGTGGCTGGGCTACTGGACCGTCTTCTTCTTCGGCTGGTTCCTGGGCTACGGGCCGATGATGGCGATCTTCATCGCCCGCATCTCCCGGGGCCGCACCGTGCGCCAGATCTTCGTGGGGGCCACCGTCGCCCCGGCCGTGGTGACCACCGTCTGGTTCACCGCGCTGGGCGGCACCGGCATCTTCCTGGAGCAGCAGAACCCCGGAGCCGTCTCCGGCGCCTACGAGGCGGACGGGCTCCCCGCCGCCGCCCTAGCCATCGTCGAGGCGCTGCCGATGAGCGCGTTCCTGGGGGTGCTCATGGTGGTGGTGACGCTGATCTTCTTCGCCTCCACCCTGGACGCGATGTCCTACGCGATCGCCTCGTCGAGCATGCACGAGGGCACGCCGCCCGGGTACTTCCGGGCGTTCTGGTGCTTCGGCATGGGCGCCGCCGCCATCGCGCTCCTCCTGGTCGGGGACGGCGGCGTGCAGGCGCTCCAGTCCTTCATCGTGGTCACCGCGGTCCCGGTGGGGCTGATCATGCTCCCGACGCTGTGGACGACTCCGCGCCTGCTCCGGACCATGGCCGTCGAACAGGGGATCGTCGCCGACCCCGCCTCCCCGGCCGCGCGGGACGGGGGAGCGCAGTCGGACCCGGGGGACGGCGCCCCCTCGGCAGAGGGCGACCGGGTCGCGGCGGGCGGCGCCCGGTAGCCGCGGCGCCGTCGGCGGCGCGGGCGGGTACACCCGTCAGGGACCCCGCCCGCGCCGTGGACGGGCTCCGTGCAAGCCTTCCGGGCAGCCGGTTCCCGGCACGCGGAACGGCCTCCGAAGGTTCCCGGACGATCCATGATCTGGAACACAGAAGTAAATGGGCCTCGTCCCGTAGGATCGGGAATGTCCCGGTCCCATGGGAGGTTGGTGTACCTCTGGGCGGGTCCGAACACGTCCCCCGCGGACCCCGTTCCTTTCCACGACACGACCACCCACACGACGACGCGAGGACACCAGTGACCGGGCAGCACAATCCATCAGTGGCCGAGGAGAACTCGGCCGGCGGTAGCGGCGGAGCGGAGCCGCGCACCGCCGACCGCCTCGTCATCCCGCTGCTCCTCGTCTCGGCGTTCGTCGTGATCCTGAACGAGACGATCATGGGAGTGGCGCTTCCCGCGCTCAACAGGGACCTCGGGATCTCCGTCTCCACCGGGCAGTGGCTGACCTCGGCGTTCATGCTCGTGATGGCCGTGGTCATCCCGGCCACCGGGTTCCTGCTCCAGCGGTTCCACCTCCGCCAGGTGTTCATGGCGGCCATGACGCTGTTCAGCATCGGCACGCTGATCTGCTTCCTCGCGCCCGGGTTCGGGCTCCTCCTGGCGGGCCGTGTCGTCCAGGCCGTCGGCACGGCGATCATGATGCCGCTGCTCATGACGACCGTGCTGAACCTCGTGCCGCCGGACCGCCGCGGCCGCACCATGGGCAACATCTCCATCGTCATGGCGGTCGCCCCCGCGGTCGGCCCCACACTCGCCGGCTTCATCCTCAGCGCCCTGGACTGGCGCTGGATGTTCGGCCTCGTCCTGCCCATCGCCCTCCTCGGCCTGGTCCTCGGCTCGCTGTTCATCCGCAACGTCACCGAGCCCCGCCACGCCAGCATCGACCTCCTCTCGGTCCTGGTGTCGGCGTTCGCGTTCGGCGGCCTCGTCTACGGGTTCTCCAGCCTCGGCGAGGGCCACGCCACCGCGATCGTGCCCCCGTGGGTCGCGATCGGCGGCGGCGCCGTGGCACTGGTGCTGTTCGTGTGGCGGCAGCTGCGCCTCCAGCGCGGCGACCGCGCCCTGCTCGACCTGCGCGTGTTCCGCTCGCGTCAGTTCTCGATCTCGATCGGCCTCGTCGCGGTCAGCTTCATGGCGCTGTTCGGCACGCTCATCCTGCTGCCGCTCTACATGCAGAACGTCCTCCAGCACGACACGCTCGTCACCGGCCTGACCCTGCTGCCGGGCGGCCTGACGATGGGCCTGCTCGCCCCGGTGGTCGGCCGCCTCTACGACCGGTTCGGCCCGCGCCCGCTGGTCATCCCGGGCGCGGCGGTCGTCTCGCTGGTGCTCTGGACGATGACGCTGTTCGGCACCGAGACACCGCTGGGCTTCGTGGTCGCCACGCACGTCCTGCTGAGCGCCGGACTGGGCTTCATGTTCACCCCGCTGCTCACCGGCGCGCTCGGGTCGCTCAAGCCCGAGCTCTACTCGCACGGCAGCGCCGTGGTCGGCACGGTGCAGCAGGTCGCGGGCGCGGCGGGCACCGCCACGTTCATCGCGGTCATGTCCGCCAGCTCGGCGAGCCTGCTCACCGACGGCCTCCCCGAGATCAGCGCCCAGGCCGGCGGCATCCACGTCGCCTTCCTCCTCGGGGCCACGATCTCGGTCCTGGCCTTCGCGGCGACCTTCTTCGTGCGCCGCGTCGAGTCGGGCACCTCGGAGGGCGCTCCGATCGCCCACTAGGAACCTCGCGACGGCGACGGCCGCGCACGGGAGCTCCCGTGCGC
>NZ_JBSHDN010000205.1:0-11328 GCF_053616335.1 Nocardiopsis sp. NPDC055824 | reverse complement strand
CTCCCCGGCACGTGCCGGGGAGGGCGCCGAGAACCCGGGCCCGGCCGTCTAGCCCGCGCGCCAGGTGCCGTCCTGGAGCGCTCCTCCCGCCTGGGGGCCCATGAGAGAGAGCCCCCCGTCCACGAAGAGCGAGGCCCCGGTGACGTAGGACGACCCCCGCCCGGCGAGGAAGGCCACGGCGTCCGCCACCTCGTCGGCGTGGCCGGGGCGGGGGATCGGGTAGCCGCCGCGCGTGTCCAGTCCCGGCGGCTCCTCGTGCTGCCCGGTCATGGGCGTGGCGATCTCACCCGGCGCCACCGCGTTCACGGTGATGCCGTACAGCCCCAGTTCGAGGGCGAGCACCCGGGTCAGGAGTTTGAGGCCGCCCTTGGCGGCGCAGTAGGTCCCGGCGTTCACCCGGGGGAACTCCTCGTGCACGCTGGTGATGTTGACGATGCGTCCGCCGCGTCCCGCGTCGCGCATGTGGGTCGCCGCGATCCTGGAGCAGAGGAACGGGCCGTCCAGGTCGACGGCCAGGACCTCGCGCCAGCGCTCGTAGTCCGTCTCCAGCAGCGGTTCGTCCGACCCGGTCCCGGCGTTGTTGACCAGGACCCCGACGCCCCCGAGTTCCCCGATCAGCTCGGCGACGGCCTCGGACCCGCCCACCGGGTCGGAGAGGTCGTGCCTGCGCACCACCGCCCGGCGTCCGGCCTCCCCGATCTCTGACTCCGTCCGGCGGATGCCCTCCTCGTCCGAGTGGTACGTGATGCCGAGGTCGAAGCCCTCGCGCGCCAGGCGGACCGCCGTCGACCGCCCGATCCCGCTGTCCGCGCCGGTCACCACCGCCACCCGGTCGTAGCCGTCGAACTCGCGCACCCCGTCCACGCGGGCGTCGTCACGTCGTTGCTCCATGGCTGCGCACCCCCTTGTTCCCTGCGCCCGGCCGGGCGCACGCACTCGGGGTCCCGGCTACCCGGTGGGTGCTTCCGTACACGTGCGTCCGGGCGGCGCCGTGGGCCGGGTTCCCGTCGGAAAACGGATTGACCGCGCCCGCCGGTCCCGTGGTGTCATGGCCTGTGACGAACATCGAAGGCCTGCTCGCGGCCTATGACGAGCAGTTGCGCGGCGCCCCCGCGGACCTCCCCGACGGGGTGACGGTGGAGCGGGACGGACCGGTGACGCGGTTGGTGGGACAGCGCCGGGGGCTCGTCACCGCGCCGCCCGACCCGGGCGTGCGCGGGGACGAACTGGACCGGCTGATCGCCCGGCAGCGGGAGCGCTTCGCGGCGCGCGGCGAGGCGGTGGAGTGGAAGACCCACGGGCACGACCGGCCGGAGGACCTCCCCGACCGCCTCCGCGCCGCCGGGTTCGCGCCCGAGGAACGGGAGACCGTGCTGATCGGCCGCACCGACGTGGTCTCCGCCCCGGCCCCGCCCGAGGGGGTCGCCCTCCGCCGGGTCGGTGAACCGGACGACATGCGCCGTGTCGCCGACATGGAGTCGCGCGTGTGGGGCGGCGACTGGAGCTGGCTGGGCGAGGACCTGATCGCCCGGACCGCCGCGGACCCGGACGGTATCGCCGTCCTCGTGGCCGAGGCCGGCGGGGAGGTGGTGTCGGCCGCGTGGCTGGTGTTCCTGAGGGGTACCGAGTTCGCCGGGCTCTGGGGCGGCTCGACCCTGCCCTCGTGGCGGGGGAAGGGGATCTACCGGTCCCTGGTGGCCGCCCGCGCGCACATCGCCGCGGCACGCGGTGTCCGCTACCTCCGGGTCGACGCCACCGACGCCAGCGCGCCCGTCCTGCGCCGCCTGGGTTTCGAGGGGGTGACCACCACGACCCCGTACGTCTGGTCCCCGGCCTGAGCCGCGGGGTCCGCCCGCCCCCGCCCGGGGGCGGGACCCGCGCACACGGAACGTGCGGGGCGGCCCCGGAAGGCCGCCCCGCCCGTCAGGCCTGCCCCTCCACGCCCTCGGCGATCTGCCGCAGCGCCCTGAGGTGGAGCGTGAGCGCGTCGCGCCCCTCCCGGCTGAGCGACAGGTAGGTACGCGGCCGCCTGCCCGCGAACGCCTTGCGGACGACGACGTAGCCCGCGTTCTCCAGCGTGGTGATCTGCTTGGAGAGTGCGGAGTCGGAGACCTCCACGGCGTCGCGCAGCGAGGCGAAGTCCGACTGCTCCACCGGTGCCAGCGCGGCGAGGATGGAGAGGCGCACGGGTGCGTGGATGACGGGGTCGAGCGACTTGCGCGGGTGGTTCATGGTCGTTCTCCGGATCGCCGGTCGTTCACCTGGTGGCCCTGCGGACGCCGACCAGGTTCACCAGGACCGCCGCGAGGAAGGGCAGGCCGTTCAACGCCGCCCCGACGGACCACCAGACGACGGAGCCGGTGAACACGGTCAGGCCCATGGACACCGTGACGGTGAGGAGGAGGACGCCCGCCCCGGTCAGAACGTAGTGCACGGTCAGATGGCGGCGCAGGGCGACGGGGCGGCTGTAGGCGTACCAGTTCATCGCGATCAGGGTGAGCACGGCCGTCGCGTACGCGACGGCGCGGGGGGCGGGCCCGACCGGGGCCAGGCCGACCACGAGGACCGCGCAGACCATGAGGGCGCCCAGGCCCGTGACGGTCAGCGCCGTCCAGCGCGCCCGGCCGCGGATCCTCCGGCCCACCGCGTCGGCGTGGTCGAGGATCTCGGCCGCTTCTCTCCGGTCCAGGTCCTGCTCCATGGGCGCCTCCCGCCGTCGGTGGTTCCTTGAAGTGTCCAGGATGGCATGTACTTTCTGCTTTGGAAAGTAGTTTCTGCTTTGGACTCCTCTTTCGGTCCGCCCGCTCTCCGGAGTCGGGGCGGGGGAGGGACCCGCGCACACGGAACGGGCGGGGCGGCCCCGGAAGGCCGCCCCGCCCGTCGCGGGTCCGGTTCGCCCTAGAAGGCGGACTCGGGAACGTCCATCAGGTCGAGGTCGACGCCCTCGGCCACGCGCAGCTCGGCGGCGATGCGCGGCAGGAACTGCTCGGCGAAGAAGCGCGCGGCGGCGATCTTGCCGGTGTAGAAGTCCTTGTCCGCCTCGCCGGCGCCGTCGATGCTGTTCAGGGCCACCTCGGCCTGGCGCAGCAGCAGCCAGGCGAGGACGACGTCGCCGAACGACATCAGCAGGCGGGTGGAGTTCAGGCCCACCTTGTACAGCTCGCGCGGGTTCTCGGCGGAGCCCATCGCGTGGCCGACCATGAGCTCGACGAGCTTCTCGACGTTGCCGAGGCTCTCCAGGAGCAGCTTGCGCTCCTCCTTGAGGCGGCCGTTGCCGGCCTCGCTCTCGGCGAAGGCCCTGATCTCGCCCGAGAGGGCGCCCAGCGCCTGGCCGCCGTTCTTCACGATCTTGCGGAAGAAGAAGTCCTGGGCCTGGATCGCCGTCGTGCCCTCGTAGAGGGTGTCGATCTTGGCGTCCCGGATGTACTGCTCGATCGGGTACTCCTGCAGGAACCCGGAGCCGCCCAGGGTCTGGAGGGACTCGGCGAGCAGCGCGTAGGAGCGCTCGGAGCCCACGCCCTTGACGATCGGCAGGAGGAGGTCGTTCATGGCCTCCAGCTCCGTGACGTCCTCGCCCCTGGAGTGCGCGATCTGGATCTCGTCCTGCTGCGTGGCGGTGAGCAGGACCAGGGCGCGCATCGCCTCCACGTAGGACTTCTGCGTCATGAGGCTGCGGCGCACGTCCGGGTGGTGGGTGATGGTGACCTTGGGGGAGTTCTTCGACCCGGCGAGGTCGTTGCCCTGCACGCGCTCCTTGGCGTACTCCAGGGCGTTCAGGTAGCCGGTGGAGAGGGTGGCGATGGCCTTCGTGCCGACCATCATCCGCGCGTACTCGATGACGAGGAACATCTGGCGGATGCCGTCGTGCTTGTCGCCGACGAGGTAGCCGATGGCCGGGTGCTTGTCACCGAAGGTCAGCTCGCACGTGGTGGAGGCCTTGAGGCCCATCTTGTGCTCGACGTTGGTCACGTAGGCGCCGTTGCGCTCGCCGAGGGAGCCGTCCTCGTTGACCAGGAACTTGGGGACCAGGTACAGGGACAGGCCCTTGGTGCCGGGGCCCGCGCCCTCGGGGCGGGCGAGCACCAGGTGGAAGATGTTCTCGGACATGTCGTGCTCGGCCGAGGTGATGAAGCGCTTGACGCCCTCGATGTGCCAGGTGCCGTCGCCCTGGTCCACGGCCTTGGTGCGGCCGGCGCCGACGTCCGACCCCGCGTCGGGCTCGGTCAGCACCATGGTGGCGCCCCAGCCGCGCTCGATCGCGAGCCTCGCGAACTCCTTCTGCTTCTCGTTGCCCTCGGAGAAGAGGATGCTCGCGAAGCCGGGGCCGGCGGAGTACATGTGCACGGAGGGGTTGGCGCCGAGCACGAGCTCCGCGGCGGACCAGACCAGGGAGCGGGGGGCGCCGAGGCCGCCCAGCTCCTGGGGGAGGTCGAGGTTGTACCAGCCGGCGTCCATGTAGGCGTGGTAGGACTTCTTCAGACTCTCGGGGACGGCGACGGTGTTCGTCTTGGGGTCGAACACCGGCGGGTTGCGGTCCGCGTCCTCGAACGACTCGGCGATGACGCCGGTGGCGAGGCGGTCGACCTCGGCCAGGATGGTGCGCGCGGTCTCCTCGTCGAGCTCCTCGAAGGGGCCCTCGCCCAGTACGTCCTGGCGCCTGAAGACCTCGAAGAGGTTGAACTCGATGTCGCGCAGGTTGCTCTTGTAATGCGTCATGGACAGCTCCGCTGTGTCCTGGCCGCGGTGTCTGTACACGCGGATCTACCGACTAGTAACAAATCAATGTTACTACCGAGTAGATCCCTACGCCAGTAGCGCGAGGGACTTGTGGCCCGCGAGACACCCAGAAGTGGCGGAACGCGGGGTCCCGGGGAGCGGAGGGCCCCGGCGCGGCACTGCGGGGGCGCTCCCGTCCGGGGCGCCGAACCCGCGTGTCCGGCCGTTCGTCGCGGCTCCGCGCCGGGCGCGCCGGGGCCGCCTGCCCCGGCCCGTCGGCGGCCCGCGGACCCCTGCGGGCCGGGGCAGGAGCGGCCGGTCAGGGTGGACGGCCACCTGGCCGAGGGCGTCACGCCCGACCAGGTGGAGCGCTGGGTGCAGTCCGCCACCGTCCTGCACTCGAACGGCGACGCGCTGGACATCGCGGTCCGGGGTGACCGCGTCGTCGGGGTGCGCGGCAGGGCGGCCGACCGCGTCAACCGCGGACCGCCGCGTCCGTGCAGGTCAACAACGTGCACCCGATCCGCGGGATGCTCGGCAGGCCCGGCGCCGGCGTGCTCCGGATGAACGGGCTGCCCACGGCGGAGAACACGCGGGAGTGCGGCGCCGACGGCGACCTCACGGGCTTTCGCAACTGGAGCAACGGCGCCCACGTCGCCGACCTCGCCGCGGTGTGGAACCTCGACCCCGCGAGGATCCCGCACTGCGCGCCGCCCACCCACGCGATGCAGATCATGCGCTACGCCGAGAAGGGCTCCGTGCGCTTCCTGCGGGTCAGTGCCACCAACCCGGCGGTGTCGCTCCCCGAGCTGCGGCGGATCCGGTCCCTGCTCGCGGGGCAGGACCTGTTCCTGGTGGTGCAGGACATCTTCATGACCGAGACGGCCGAGCTCGCCGACGTGGTGCTCCCCGCGGCGGCCTGGAGCGAGAAGACGGGCACGCTCACCAACAGCGACCGCACCGTCCACCTGTCCGAGAAGGCCGTCGACCCGCCCGGCGAGGCCCGGCCCGACCTGGACGTCTTCCTCGACTAGGCGCGCAGGATGGACTTCCGCGACAGGGACGGGGAGCCGTTCCCGCAGTGGCACGACCCCGAGTCGGCCTTCGAGGCGTGGAAGCGGGCCAGTGCCGGGCGGCCGTGCGACTACACGGGCATCACCTACGCGAAGCTGCGCGGCGGGAGCGGCGTCCAGTGGCCCCGCAACGCCGACAACCCGGACGGGACCGAGCGGCTCTACGCCGACGGACGGTTCTGGGCCGTGCCCGACCGGTGCGAGGGCTACGGGCGGGACCTGGTCACCGGAGCTCCGGCGGACGCGACCGGGTACGCCGCGATGAACCCCTCCGGGCGTGCGGTCATCAGGGCGGCCGAGTACCTGGAGCCCCACGAGGCGCCGGACGGGGAGTACCCCTTCTCCCTTGTCACCGGCCGCACGCTCTACCAGTTCCACACCCGTACCAAGACCGGGCGCGTCCCGCAGCTGCGGTGCGCGGCCCCCGAGGTCTGGGTGGAGGCGGCCCCCTCCGACGCGGAGGACGCGGGGGTCCGCGAGGGGGACCTGGTGGAGGTGGTCTCGCCGCGCGGAGCGGTCCGGGCGCGGGCGCGCATCGCGGGGATCCGCCCTGGCGTGCTGTTCGTCCCCTTCCACTACGGCTACTGGGACTCGGAGGACCGCGGCGGGGGAGAGGAAGTCCCGAAGGACCGGGCGGCCAACGAGATGACCGTCACCGACTGGGATCCGGTGTCCAAGCAGCCCCTCTTCAAGACCTCGGCGGCGGGGCTGCGGCTCCTGGAGCCCGGCGGCGGGACGCCTGCGCCCGCGCCGACGACGACCGCGTCCCGGCCCGTCGGCGAGGGGGTGCCCGAGACCCGGGGCGGACCGGGGGCGATGGCGGAGGAACGGGTGGAGGGCGGTTCGTGATGGGAATGGCGATCGCGCTGCGGGAACTGCACCGTTCGGAGGGCCACCTGCTCCACCAGCTCCTCGCCCTGGGCGAACGCCACCGGGACGAACCCGAGATCCACCACGTGGCCGGGGACCTCGCCACGTGGTCGCGGGAGCACGTGCGGGAGCTCGCCGCGACCGGCCCCCGCCACGGCCTGGAGCCGGAGGACCTGTCGGAGGGCGGCCCGGAGCCGCTCGGCGGGACGCGCGAGGACCCGGGGGAGCCGCTGGACGCCCGTTCGGATCCGGATCTCCTGCTGCTGGCCGACCTGAGGAGGCTGTACCGCATGGCCGCGGGGGTGTCGGTGGACTGGGAGCTCCTCGGCCAGGGCGCCCAGGCGCTCGCCGACACCGAGCTGCTCGCGCACACCCGGCGGTGCCACCCGCAGACGGTGCGGCAGATGAACTGGTCGGACGGCATGCTCAAGGCCCTCTCCCCGCAGGTCCTGTCCGGCTGAGGCGCGGGCCCGTCCCGTGCCGCGCTCCGGGGACGCGGCCGGGAGCGGCGGTCAGAAGTCCGTGGAGGACTCCGCCGGCGCCGTCGAGGGGCCGCCGGCCGCACGGATGCTCCGCACGTGGACCAGTCGGCTGAGCCGGATGACGGGGCGGATCAGCAGTTCGACGCTGCCGAGCAGGAAGCACCACGTCCCGACCGTCATCCAGGCCGGGAGGAAGAACATGATGCTGCCCGTGATGAACCACAGCGCGATGAGCGTGTCGTTCGCGATGCTCAGCGCCTCGTACCGGCGGCGGACGACCAGTTCCTCGCGGCCGATGTGGACGACCAGGGGCCGTCCCCGCTGTGACCCGGGCATGGTGGTCTCCCTTCCTCTCGTCGGACCGGTCGGCCCGGGCCCAGGTCGGCCAGGACCGCGGCGGCGACGAGCCCGGCCGCTCCCGCTCCCACGACGACGTCGCAGGTCCGTGGCAGACCGGTCACCCGGCCAGCGTAGGCCCGAGCCCCGGCGCCGTCCCGGACGTCGACCGGTGAGCCGCGGAAGCGCCCCCGGGGGGATCCCGTCCACCGGAGCCCCTGACCTCCGCACGGAACGCCGGAAACCGGCTGAGGACACGGAAAGGGCGGCACCCCTGGAGGAGTGCCGCCCCGGCGGGCCCGGTCGCCCGCTCTCCCGGGTTCCGGAGATCAGACCTGGTACTCGGTGATCACCTCGGCGAGGCCGTTCACGATCACGACCTCGGCGTAGACGAAGGTTCCCTCCGCAAGGGCGGTTTCGAGCTCGTCGAAGGGGCACGACACGTTTCCGTGACCGTCCTCGTGGAGGCCCTCCTCGCCGGGGCAGACGTAGATCCCGCCGACGTGCGACGTGGTCTCGTCGACGTAGAACGCCTGGTTGCCGACGAGGTACTCGTACGGGGCCAGGTAGGTGACCTCGCCCGTCAGGGTCGTGTTCACCCCTTCGTTCGAGGAGTCCCCGCCCGCGGAACCGTTGTCGGGGCTCTCCGGGGTGTCGGGATCCCCGTGGCCGTCCGTCTGGTACTCGGAGATCGACTCGGCGAACCCGTCCACGATCGCGACCTCGGCGAGAACGACGGTTCCCCCCTGAAGGGCGGCGTCGAGCTCCTCGTAGGAGCACTCCACGATCCCGTAACCGCCCTCGTCGACGCCGTCCTCGGCGGGGCAGACGCTGATCCCGCCGAGGACCTGCGTGGTCTCGTCGACGTGGAACGCCTGGTTCTCGACGAGGTACTCGTTCGGGGACAGGTACGTGACCTCGCCAGCCAAGGTCGCGGTCACCCCTTCCGCGCCGTTGTTCTCGGCGCTCTGGGCCTCCGCGTCGAACGCCTCCGCGTCGACCGCGTCCGGGCTGAAGCAGCCGGTCGCGCCGAGGGTGATCAGGCCGGCGGTGAGAAGGGCCAGGAGGGAGGAGCGGGTGCTGCGGCTCATCATGTTCGTTTCTTTCGGGGAGCAGGTGCGAGGAACGTTCACGCCGGGGTTCGAGAGCTTTGGTCTGCCGCTTCAGCGGTTTTGCCGGGGCTTCCCGAAACGCTTGGCGAAGGTAAGGGAGGGAGTTACAGGGGCATGGGAACCGCGCCCGCCCTGATAACTCCTTGAATGTATCACCGAATTCCGCATTCCCGTGTTTCGGAGAGTCCTTGTTTCGCCTCGGGTGCGAGTGGTCCGCGATGCGGGTCGGGTTGCGGTGAGGGGCGGGTCGCGGTGTGGGGCCTGGCGGCGAAGAACCCGGGAGGTCGGACGCGGCTTCCCTCATAAGGCCAGTTCAAGCCCTGTGTGGGTTTCGTGGATGGATCACTTTTCGCGTGTCCGATCGGTCACGGTGTGTTTCACCGAGAAAAGTTCTGACAAGAACCGACCAATGTTTCGAGATATGGGGAAGGGTTTTGATTGGGCGGTGCAGGTTTTCCTTATTTGTTACTGTGAGTCAGATCACTCTTGTTTTGTATTGGTGCTTTCCGTCTTACCCTTTTGTGGGAAGGGGCGCTTTAGACGGCTGTGCGGGCCGTGGGGTTCTCGCGTTCCGCGGTTTTTCGGGGCCTGTCGGGCGGCCCCGTGCGGGTCGGCCGCCGGTGGGCGCCGTGCTCGGATCGTCGCCGGACCGGGCGCCCGCCACGCGCTCGTATCCTCGGACCTGGACGATCACCGGCGGCGGCCGGCTCCGGCGGCCCGGACCGTCCGCGGGGGCCGCCGGAGCCGGCCGCCGCCACCACCGACCTGGAGAGCGACGACGCGATGCTGGAGATGCTGCCCGGACTCGTCCGGATCTACGAGGAGTGGGCGGAGCGGTACCCCGACGTACAGCCGCTGACCGTCCAGTTCGCGGCGGACGGGAAGTCGGGGGGAGGGCTCGACGGCGTGCTCGCCTACCCCCTGGACGGCCACTGGCTCCTGGTCACCTTCGGCCTGACCGAACTCGGGGAGAAGACCAGCGAGGAGGCCCGGGTCTCCGGCTCGGGCTTCGAGTTCACCTGCAGGGTCCCGCGCGAGGACGGCGACGAGGCCGTGCCCTCCTGGGTCCTGCGCGTCCTCCACGCCCTGGCCGACCGCTTCCTCGCGGGCATCGACCTGGACGTGGGCCACTGGATCGTCACCCCGTCCCCGCTCGGCGGGGAGCCGGCCAACGGCGACATGACGTCCCTCGTCATCGTCCCGGACGTCGAGATCCGCGCCATCGACACCCCGAACGGGATCGTCCTCTTCTTCCAGCTCGTCGGGTTGAAGGCCGAGGAGGGGGCCGCCGTCCAGGAGGCCGGGACGGCCGCCCCGCTCGTCGCGCTCCTGCGCGACCGGGACCCGAAGATGCTCACCGACCCGTCCCGGGACGCCGTCCGGCTCTGACCCGCGGCCCCGGCCGGCCCGGCGCGTCCGGCGCCCGCGGAGGCGGGGACGCACCGGGACCGGGAACCGGTCAGCAGTCGCCGCGGTCGGCGGTGGTGTCGCAGACGCCCGCGCCGTCCGCCCAGGTGAGGCCCCCCCGGGCGTTCGCGCCGAACGGCCGGGTGACGGTCACGTGCGTGCCCGCCCCGGAGTCCTCCGCCAGCCAGCTGCGGACCTCCCGGGTGACGCCCCCGGCCTCGCTCCGGAACACGTAGAAGGGGTGGGGCACGGGGGACCGCCCGCTGCCGGGCCGGGTCCACCAGTTCCCGCCCTCCGCGGCGGCGGTGTCCACGAACAGGCAGTCGTGGCCGACGCCCTCGAAGACGCAGGTGCGGGGCTCGGCGCCGCCGAGCCGTCCCACGCCCGCGTCCGGCGTCACGCCGCTGTTGTACGCGCGCCAGTAGACGTTGTCGCACGAGCCGTCCGCGCAGGCGTTCCAGTCGCGCCACGCGGTGGCGCGGGCGGCGGGCGCGGTCGAGCCCCTGTTGATCGCGGCGCAGTACCGGTCGACGATGTACGGGGCGACGAACCCGGCGACCCACGCGGTGTCGATCGCCTCGCCCGCGGTGTTGTGCGCGCCGAGCCCGGCCGAGTCCATCTGCCACAGGCCGACGCCGGGGTTGAAGAACAGCCCGTCGCGGCGGGCCGGGTCGTACAGGGTGTCCTGGTTGTCGTACCGGGACAGCGTCATGGGGGAGGGGGCGCCGGGTGAGCCCGCCCCGACCTCCGGCCAGACCGGGGCCAGGGTCATGGCGGTGGCCTCCTGCGGGGTGATCGCGCACGAGGCGTCCGCCGAGGCCGTGCCCGCGGCGGTCCTGACGTCCTGGAGGGGCTGGGCGCCGAAGACCAGCGGTCCGGGGTTCACCGGCGAGTTGGCCAGCTTGAGGTCGATGACCTCCTGCTCCTCGGCGGTGACGGGGCGGTCGGCGCCGGGGTCCGCGCCGGAGGCGAGGGCGGACTGGGGAAGGGCGGCCACCAGTGCGGCCGAGGCCAGCACGGCGATCAGCCGTCCGGCGGGTCGCGCGCGGAACCGGGGCCGGGCGCGACCGGCGGGGGTCGTTCTCATGTCTGTGCACCTCTCGCGAGCGGGGGGAGGGGGCGGGGGTGGGCCGCGTCCCCGGGGGCCGCGCTTGCGCGACCGTGCACCCGGGGCTGCGGCGGTATCCTTCGCGGCTCAGGGCGAAAGTGGAAGGAAAACTACATTCCCCGCAGCCGCCCCACAACCCCCGCAACGGCGGGGGACCCCGCCGGGATCCTCCGGCGCCGCGCGGAAGGGCCGCCGCCCCCCGGGGGGTGTCCCCGGGAGGCGGC
>NZ_JBSHDN010000204.1:0-11396 GCF_053616335.1 Nocardiopsis sp. NPDC055824 | reverse complement strand
GGGTGCGGGTGCGCCCCGCACCCCGGACCGGGTGTCAGGCGAGGGGGCCCGGCGCCGCCGGGGAGGCGCTCCCGGCGAAGTACGCCCTGGCACCCCCGGAGTAGAGCAGCGCGATCACGGTGAAGGCGAACGCGGCGGCGACGAGCTCCGGGAGTCCCGCGACCGGGGTGAAGGCCAGGGCGAGGATGCCCACGCCGTAGACGGCGTTGACGCCCAGGGCCGCGGGCCGCGCCGCGGGACGGCCCCGGGCGGCCATGACGGTGAGCGCCAGCGAGGCGCCCCCGTACACGAGGGCGACGGCGGCGGCCACGAAGATGGCCCAGGCCGGGACCTCGGTCGCGGTCGGCATCGAGGGCGCGGCCTGCGCGGCGAACCCGCCGAGGAGGGCGAGCCCGCCGGCTCCGAGCTGGTAGAGGGTGATCAGGATGAGCAGGACGAGGACCGCGGTGACGCTCGACGGTCTGGTACGTGCGTTCATGTGACGTTTCCTCCGCGCTAGGGGACGTCTCCTCCCAGGCACATAGCCGCAGGGAAGGGCCCTACACGTGAGCCGCACGGGCGCCGGGGCGTTCCCCCAGGTGGTGCGGGGGAAACTCATGCGTTCTCGAGGAGCTCGGCCGACCGGTCACGGGGAATAGGCCCCGGGGGCCGGACGTTCCGAGTGTTATCCTTTCTAGGAAACTTCTTCTTAGAAAACCTTTCGCGTGGAGGCCAGGCATGAGCACCCGAAGGATCGTCACCGTGTCGGCGGGGCTGAGCACCCCGTCCTCCACCCGGCTGCTGGCCGACCGGCTCACCGCCGCCACCGAGGCCTCGCTGGCCGACCGGGGGGAGAAGGTCGAGACCCGGGTCGTGGAGCTGCGCGACCTGGCCCACGACATCATGAACGCCATGACGACCCGGGTGCCCACCGGGGAGCTCCCCGGGGTCCTGGAGGACATCGCCGCCGCCGACGGTGTCATCGCCGTCACCCCCGTGTTCAACGCCTCCTACAGCGGCCTGTTCAAGTCGTTCTTCGACATCGTCGAGCCCGAGGCCCTGGACGGGACGCCGGTGCTCGTCGCCGCGACCGGCGGCAGCCCGCGCCACTCGCTGGTGCTGGAGCACGCGCTGCGCCCGATGTTCGCCTACACCCGCTCCGTGGTCGTGCCGACCGGCGTGTACGCGGCCTCGGAGGACTGGGGGGCGGGAGGCGGCGGTCGGGAGCTGTCCGAGCGCGTCGACCGTGCCGCACGGCAGCTGGCCCTGCTCGCGGCCGACCACGCCCCCGGGGCCGACGACCCCTACGAGGAGCCCACGTCGTTCGCGGAACTGATGTCCGGCCTGGGAACCTGACCCCCGCCGCACCCCGAACACGCCCGACCGGGGCGGATCCACGGCGCGCAGTGCACTGCACTGCGCGCCTCCGTTGTGCCCTGCACAACATTGGCACTCCTCCCTTCAACGGAGTCGGACCGAGTGACTACGGTCACTCCACCAGGCTGTCGGTCCCCACCGACCCCACCCCACCGGCCTGGTGAGGGAGTACCGATGCGATTCTCAGGACCCGCGCGCGCCTGCGCGCTCCTCGGGCTTGCCGCCCTTGTCTCCGCGTGCGCGCCCCTCCAGACCAGCGGCGCCGCCTCCGGTGTCGACGAGACGGAGGGAACCCTCCGCGTCTGGCTGTTCTCCGAGGTCGACCAGGCGCCCAAGGAGCGGGTCGTGGCGGCGGCGGTGGAGGAGTTCGAGGCCGCGCACGACGGGGTCGAGGTCGAGGTCCAGTACATCCCGGTGGAGACCCGCGCGGAGCGCTTCCAGGGCGCCTTCCTCGACCCCGCCTCCGCCCCCGACGTCGCCGAGTACGGCAACACCGACCTGGCCGGGTACGTGGAGTCCGCGGGTCTGGCCGACCTCACCGAGGACCTGGCCGACTGGGAGCCCCGCGCGGACATCTCCGACGACGTCGCGGCCACCGCACGGGTCGACGGCGCCGACTACGGCGTGCCCTGGTTCCTCGGCGTGCGCGCCCTCTACTACCGCACCGACGTCCTCGGGGACCTCGGGCTGGAGGTCCCCCGGACCCTGCAGGAGGTCGTGGAGACCGGCCGGGCGGTGCGCGAGGACGACCCGCGGATGCTGGGCGTCTCCGCCGGCGGCGCCTACACCTACGCGATGATGCCGTTCGTCTGGGCGCACGGCGGCGACATCGCCGAACCCGACGGCGACTCCTACACCGCGACCATCGACTCCGCCGAGGCCAAGGAGGGCCTGGAGCTGTACGGGCAGATCCTCTCCGACGACGTGTGCCCGCCCCAGACCTGCTCGGAGATGAGAGGGGACGCCTCCGTGCAGAACTTCGTGGCCGGCAGCGCCGCGATGACCATCGGGGGCAACTTCAACCTCAACGCGGTGCGCGCCAGCGACATCGCCGACGACGCCGCGGTCGTACCGCTCCCGGGCACCGAGCCCGGCAGCATCGCCCCGGCCTTCGCCGGGGGCAACAACCTCGGCGTCCTCGCCGGAACCCAGCGGCGCACGCTCTCCGTGGAGTTCGTGAAGCTGCTGGCCGGAAAGGAGTACCAGCTGCGCATGTACGAGGCCATGGGCAACCTGCCCGTCTTCACCGACGTCCGGGCGGAGCTGGCCGCCTCCGACGACGAGATCGCCCCCTTCGTCGAGACCATCGACGCGGGCACCCGGTTCGTCCCGGTCACCCCCTCCTGGGCGACCGTCGACGCCGAGGGCATCCTGCCGGCCATGGTGCAGCGCCTGGCCGCGGGAGACGCCTCGGTCGACCAGGCCGCGGACGAGGCCGCGCGGGCCCTCGACGACGCCTTCGGGCGGGGGTGACGCGCCGACATGGACAACCGGACAGCTCTGCGCCGCCGCCCGACCGGCGGACCCTCCGGCAACCGGAGCCGAGGGGTCGAACCCTGGATGTACCTGGTGCCCGCCGCGGTGGTGCTGGGCGGGATGCTCGTCTACCCGCTCTACCAGCTGGTGCTCGTCTCCTTCTTCGACTACCGCCAGCCCCAGGTCACGGGCGCCGAGCCCCTGCGCTTCGTCGGCTGGCAGAACTACCGTGAACTGCTGGCGGACGCCCAGTTCTGGGAGGTGCTGCTCAACACGGTCGGCTTCGCCGCGGCGTGCGTCGCGGGCACGCTCGCCGTGGGCGGAGCGCTGGCCGTGCTCGCCACCCGGCTGACCCCCTGGGTGCGCACCCTGCTCTTCCTCGCCGCACTCGGGGCCTGGGCGACGCCCGCCGTCACCGGCAGCGCGGTCTGGCTCCTGCTGTTCGACCCCACCCTCGGCCCGGTCAACCAGGCGCTCGCCGGGCTGGGCCTGACCGAGTTCGCCGGGCACTCCTGGACCTACGACAAGTGGTCGGCCTTCGGCCTCGTCGGCGCGCAGGTGGTGTGGTGCTCGTTCCCGTTCGTCATGGTCACCCTCTACGCAGGCATCCGGGCCATCCCCGGGGAGGTCGTCGAGGCCGCGCGTCTGGACGGCGCCTCCACGTCCCGGATCGCCTGGTCGGTGATGCTGCCGATCCTGCGCCCGGCCGTGACCATCGTGACCATCCAGTCGATCATCTGGGACTTCAAGATCTTCACGCAGATCTACGTCATGACCGGGGGCGGCGGGATCGCCGGACAGAACCTCGTGCTCAACGTCTACGCGTACCAGAAGGCGTTCGCCTCGGGCCAGTACGGGCTCGGCTCCGCCATCGGCGTGATCACCACGCTGCTGCTCCTCCTGATCACGCTCGTCTACCTGCGCGCCCTGCGCCGCCAAGGGGAGGTCCTGTGACGCTCCGCCGACTCAGGAACGACATCGCGGGACTGCTCGTCGCGCTGGTCGTCGCCCTGCCGCTCTACTGGATGCTGCTCTCGGCGCTCAGGCCGCGCGCCGAACTGGAGGCCGGCGACACCACGCCCTACACTCTCACCCCGTCCCTGGACTCGTTCCGACGGGTGCTCACGGTCGACGGGTTCGGCCAGTACCTGCTGAACAGCGCGCTGGTGGCGGTCGTGGTCGTGACCGCCTCGACCCTCTGCGCGTTCCTGGCCGCGGTGGCGCTCACCCGCTACCGCTTCCGGCTCCGCACCACCCTGCTCGTCATGGTGCTGGTGGCGCAGATGGTCCCGGTGGAGGCGCTGACCATCCCGCTGTTCTTCCTCATGCGCGCCGTGGGCCAGGGGGTCCCCGAACTGGGCCTGAACCACCTGGGATCGCTCATGCTGGTGCACACGGCGTTCGCCCTGCCGCTGGCGATCTGGATGCTGCGCAGCTTCGTCTCGGCGGTCCCCCGGGAGCTGGAGGAGGCGGCCTGGCTGGACGGCGCCGGAAGCCTCGCCTTCGTCACCCGGGTGCTCTTCCCCCTCGTGGCCCCGGGCGTGGTGGCCTGCAGTATCTTCTCGTTCATCATGACGTGGAACGACTTCCTGTTCGCCCGGACCTTCATCATCTCGGCGCAGGAGAACCAGACGCTGCCGATCGCCCTGCTGTCGCTCTTCAAGCCGGACCAGAACGACTGGGGCGGCATCATGGCGGGCTCGGTCCTAATGACGATCCCCGTCCTGGTGTTCTTCCTGTTCGTGCAGCACCGCCTCGCCTCGGGGCTGGGAGGGGCGGTGAAGGGGTGAACCGGGCCCCGGCACCCCGGCGCAACTCGTCGGCGTCGCTGCGCCGCGCGCTGGCCATCGTGGACTTCGTCCGGGCGAGCCCGGCCGGGAGCGGCGGCGCGACCCTCACCGAGGTGGCCGAGAACGTGGGGGTGAACAAGAGCACGGTGCTGCGCCTGTCCGTTCCGCTGGTGGAGTACGGCCTGCTCACCCGTGACCCGCGCAGCGGACGGTTCCGCCTGGGCACGGCCGCCCTCACCCTGTGGCAGGCCTACCTGGACGACATGGAGCTGCGCTCGGTCGCCTCGGACCACCTGCGCGACCTCATGAGGCGCACCGGGCACACCTGCCACCTGGTGCTGCTGGACGGCCACGACGTCGTCTACGTGGACAAGGTGGAGAACACGGCCACGGTCCGGATGGCCTCGCGGATCGGCGCGAGGATGCCCGCCTACCGCACCGCGGTGGGCAGGGCGATCCTCGCGTTCTGCCCGGACGACCTCGTGGAGGACGTGGTGGCGGCGGGCCTCCCTGCGGTCACCGCGAGGACGGTGACCGATCCGGCGGTCCTCGCCGGGGAGCTGCGCCGGGTGCGCGAGCGAGGCTACGCCATCGACGACCGGGAGAACGAGCCCGAGGTCCGCTGCGTCGCCGCACCGGTGTTCGACCACAACCGCGACCCCGTGGCGGCGATCAGCGTCTCCTCCCTCGTGAGCCGTCTGCCGGTGGTCGAGGTGCGCAGGCTGGGGCCGGAGGTGGCCGCGGTGGCCGCGCGCATCTCCGCCGAGCTGGGCGGCGGGCAGGTCGAGGCAGCGAGCAGTGCACGTCGGGGCGGGTAGGGGCGCCGCGGCCCCCGCTCCCCGGAGCCGCACCCGGGAGGCGTCCGCGGGGACCGTCCTCCCCGGGGGCGGCCCCACCCTGGCCTAACGCTGTTAGTTAGGCTCGGGGGATGGACTCCGCGCGCATCTACGAGACGTGTCAGAACCGCCTGCTCGACCTGGCCGCCACCCTCGACGGGGAGCAGCTCGACACCGTCGTGCCCGCCTGCCCCGACTGGACCGTCAGGCAGGTCTACGCCCACCTCGCCGGGCTCTGCGCCGACGTGGTGCACGGCGACGTCACCCCTCCGGCCGGCGACGAGGTCACCGCGCGCCAGGTCGCCGACCGGGAGGGCCACGGCCTCGAGGCCGTCCTCGCCGAGTGGACCCGCACGACCCCGGCCCTGCTGGAACTCCTCACCGCCCGGAGGCGCAGGCGCCACAGCCTGCCCGCCCTGGACGTGTGGCACCACGAGAACGACGTCCGGGGCGCCCTCGGCCTGCCCGCGCAGACCGAGGACGCCGACCAGCTCGCGGACTTCCCGCTGGGCGGCCTGGCCGGGGGATGGTCGGCGCAGCTCCCGCCGGTGCGCGTGGTCGCGACCGACACCGGCCAGGAGTGGGCGCTCGGCGAGGGCGCCGCGCTCACCCTCAGGGGCACGGCCTTCGAGCTCGCCCGCGCCGTGACCGGTCGGCGCAGCCTCGCCCAGATCCTCGCCATGGACTGGAGCGGCGGCGACGCCGCGTCCGCGGCCCCGTTCCTGCCGACGCTGCCCGCGCCCGCGGCCGACCTGGCCGTGTGAGGGCAACGCGGCCCCGTGCCCCGCGGCCCGCGACGGCGGCCCCCGACAGCAGGGGGCGGCGCCCGGGGCCTCCGCGTCCGCCGGCATGTGCAGAGATGGCCCCGTCTTGACGCAAGCGGGACCCGGACCGGGCGCAGACTGGGTAGAGAGCCCGACCGGTCAAGGGTTGGCCGCCCGGGCGGGGAGGGGAGGGCCGGACGATGTCCACCCGTACCGAGACGGACCCCCGGTTCGACAGCGGGGCGCTGACGCGCGCCGTCGAGTCGGCGGACGCCGACGCGATGCTCGCGCTGTTCGCGGACGACGCCGAGATGGAGATGATCGACAAGAGGGCTCAGCCCAGCAGGCCGGCGGTCCTGCACGGGAAGGCCGCCATCGCGCCGGCCCTGCGCGAGGTCTTCTCGCGCGACATGACCCACGAGGTCCTCGACTGCGTGGTGGACGCCGACCACGCCGCCTACACCGAGCGCTGCTCCTACCCCGACGGCACCCGGGTCATGAGCATGACCATGCTCGACCTGAGGGACGGGCGGATCTCCCACCAGTCCACGGTGCAGGCCTGGGACGAGCCCGCGGCCCCGCGGCCGGAGACGGGCGACTTCGCCCGGGCGGAGGAGACCGAGGTCCTCGACCGGGCCCGCACGGAGGCACTGCGGGTGGGAGGTCACACCGCCGTCCGGATGACCCTGCGGCCCGGTTGGCGCTGGACGGTGGACATGGCCGAGTCCAGGGGTACCGCGAAGTGCATGGCGAACCACCGCGCCTACGTCGTCTCGGGCGCCCTGCGCTGGCAGATGGACGACGGCACGGAGGGCGAGGTGCGCGCCGGACAGGTCGTGTGCCTGCCGCCGAACCACGACGCGTGGGTGCTCGGCGACGAGCCCGTCACCCTGGTCGACTGGCCGGTGGCCGAGGGCTGACCGCCGCGGCGGACCGAAACGCCCCGGGGGCCGGGGCGCGTCGGTCGCGCGCGTTCCGGGGCGGGCGCGGGGGCCGGTCCCGTCCCGGCTCCGACGGGCCCCGGGACGGAGGGTCCGGCGGTCTCCGGTCCCTCCTTCGGGCACGCTTCCCACTGTCTGTCCGAAAAGCCCCGTAGATCACGAATCCTGGGCCGGATTCCTCTGGTTGACCCCATTGCAGGCGCTTATCAATGGTGTTAACTTTTCGGCACTGCTCATGGGAGCGCTCCCGAAAAGGGATCGGGTCCCCCTGGGCACCGGAAGGCACCGCTAGCGAGACCGGCGCGGACACCGCGCCCCCCATGGCCCCGCACCGTCGACGCCGACGCCGCCGCGGCCAGCGCCCCCCGTCCTCAAGGCCCGCACAAGCCCCCTGTCTCGGCCCCCCGCTGCCCCCGCCGAGGCGCCGCCACACCCCGGCCGACGCACCGCCCGGGGCGCCGCGCCCCTGCTCCGCGGCACCGGAGAGGCCCCTGCGGGGCACCCTCCGAGGAGAACGATGTGACCGACCGACCCGCAACCCGCCGCCGCAGACGGCGGTGGCCCCTCCCCGCGGCCGTGAGCGCCGCACTCGTGGCGGCCACCTTCACGGTGGCCCCCTCCGCCCAGGCCGGGCCCGCCGAGCCCGCCTCCACCTACGAGTACACGCCCGTGGCCGACGCGCTCCTGGCCGAGAACCCGGAGATCACCGAGTACGAGGCCTCCTTCCTGGAGCAGTACGACAAGATCAAGGACCCGTCCAGCGGCTACTTCCGCGAGTTCGACGGCCTCCTCGTCCCCTACCACTCCGTGGAGACCCTGATCGTGGAGGCGCCCGACCACGGGCACGCCACCACCTCGGAGGCCTTCAGCTACTACCTGTGGCTGGAGGCGACCTACGGGCGCGTCTCCGGCGACTGGCAGCCGTTCAACGACGCCTGGGCCTCCATGGAGGCCTTCATCATCCCCGGGACCGCCGACCAGCCCACCAACGGCGCCTACGACCCCTCGTCGCCGGCCACCTACATCCCCGAGTCCCTGGATCCCAGCGACTACCCGATGCCGCTCGACCAGGGGGTGGAGGCCGGACAGGACCCCCTCGCGGCCGAGCTCAGCAGCACCTACGGGACCGACGAGGTCTACGGCATGCACTGGCTGCTGGACGTGGACAACACGTACGGCTACGGGTTCTGCGGCGACGGCAGCGACGAGGCCCCCGCCTACATCAACACCTTCCAGCGCGGCTCCAACGAGTCGGTCTGGGAGACCGTGCCCCACCCCTCCTGCGAGACGTTCGCGCACGGCGGCGACGACGGCACCGGCTACCTCAACCTGTTCGTCGACGACCCGCAGGCCTCGGAGCAGTGGCGCTACACCAACGCCCCCGACGCCGACGCGCGCGCCGTCCAGGTCGCCTACCTCGCGCACGAGTGGGCGAGCGAGCAGGGCAACGAGTCCGCCATCGCGGAGAACGTCTCCAACGCGGCGATGATGGGCGACTACCTGCGCTACGCGATGTTCGACAAGTACTTCAAGGAGGTCGGCGACTGCGTCGGCGCCCAGTCCTGCCCGCCCGGAACGGGCAAGGACTCCGCGCACTACCTCATGGCCTGGTACTACTCCTGGGGCGGCGCACTGGAGAGCGCCCAGTACCCCTGGGCCTGGCGCATCGGCGGATCCTCCGCCCACCAGGGCTACCAGAACGTGATGGCCGCCTACGCGCTCTCGGAGGTCGACGAGCTCCGGCCGCAGTCGGCCACCGGGGCCGACGACTGGGGCACCAGCCTCGACCGCCAGCTGGAGTTCCTCCAGTGGCTCCAGTCCTCCGACGGCGGCATCGCCGGCGGCGCGACCAACAGCTGGGAGGGCACCTACGCGCAGCCCCCCGCGGACACGCCCACCTTCTACGGCATGTTCTACGACGAGAAGCCGGTCTGGCACGACCCGCCCTCGAACCGGTGGTTCGGCTTCCAGGTCTGGGACATCGAGCGCGTGGCCGAGTACTACCGCATCAGCGGGGACGAGCGAGCCGGGGACATCCTCGACTCCTGGGTGCCCTGGGCCATCGCCAACACCACCGTCGGCGAGGGCGGCGACTTCGCCGTCCCGGCCGACATGGAGTGGAGCGGCGCCCCCGACGACTGGACCGGTGAGCCCACGGGCAACCCGGACCTGAGCGTCGAGGTCGTCTCGCACAACCAGGACGTCGGCATCGCCGCCGGCCTGGCCAAGACCCTGATGCACTACGCCGCCGCCACCGGCGACACCGCCTCCCAGGAGACCGCCGAGGGCCTGCTCGACGCGCTGCTCGTCCACCAGGACGACCTGGGCGTCGCCGTCCCCGAGACCAGGGCGGACTACGAGCGCTTCGACGACCCGTTCGACTCCCCGAACGGCGGGCTCTACGTCCCCGACGGCTGGACCGGGCAGATGCCCAACGGCGACGTGATCGACTCCGACTCCACGTTCGCCTCCATCCGCTCCTTCTACGAGCAGGACGAGGACTGGCCGCAGGTCCAGGCCTACCTGGACGGGGGAGAGGCCCCCGAGTTCACCTACCACCGCTTCTGGGCGCAGGTCGACGTGGCCACCGCGCTCGCCACCCACGGCGAGCTGTTCGGCGGCACGGCCGGGGAGGGCGGTGAGGGCGCGGGATAGGCACGGACCACCTCGGGGCCGGGCGCCGCGGGCGCCCGGCCCCCCATCCCGCAACGCCACATCGTGGAAAGGTAGGAGAGACCATGTCGGAGAACACGGGGCACGCGCGCCGCCGTGCCGGGGCCATCGCCGCGACCGTCCTCGCGGCGGGCCTGCTCGCCGGGGGCTTCGCGGCCTCCGCCCACGGACAGGAGGAGCCGCCGGCCGGGACCGCGCAGGAGGAGACCCTCCGGGACCTGGCCGACCAGCGGGGCGTGTTCATGGGCACCGCCCTCGCGTCCCACCGCCTCGGAGAGGCCCAGTACGCGGAGACCGCCTCCGCCGAGTTCAACTCCGTCACCCACGAGAACGACCTCAAGTGGGAGGCGGTCCAACCGCAGCGGGGCCAGTACTCGTGGGCCGGCGCCGACCGGGTCGTGGACTTCGCCGAGGCCAACGGCCAGGACGTCCACGGACACACCCTGGTCTGGCACAGCCAGCTGCCCTCGTGGGTGTCCGGCGGCGGTTTCACGGCCGACGAGCTGCTGGCCGTCATGGACGACCACATCAGCACGACCATGGGCCGCTACGCCGGGCGGATCGACACCTGGGACGTCGTCAACGAGCCCATCGGGGACGACGCGCGGTTCCGGGACTCGGTCTTCCACCGCACCCTGGGGGAGGACTTCGTCGCCGAGTCCCTGCGCATGGCCAGGGCGGCCGACCCCGCGGCGGAGCTGTACATCAACGACTACAGCATCGACGGCGTCAACGCCAAGAGCGACGCCTACTACGACCTGGTCGTCGACCTGCTGGACCAGGGCGTCCCCCTGGACGGGATCGGCTTCCAGAGCCACCTGATCGTCGGACAGGTCCCCGCCAGCATGCGCCAGAACATCGAGCGGTTCACGGACCTCGGGTTGAAGGTGCGGATCACCGAGCTCGACATCCGGATGAACGTCCCCGCGAGCCAGGCCGACCTGGAGCGGCAGGCGGACGACTACCGGGAGGTCGTGACCACCTGCCTGGAGGTCGACGGCTGCACGGGCGTGACCGTCTGGGGCGTCACCGACGCCTACTCCTGGGTCCCCGACCACTTCGACGGCCAGGGCGCGGCCCTGCCCATCGACGAGTCCTACCAGCCCAAACCCGCCTACTGGGCGGTCCACGAGGCCCTCGGGGGCACCCCGGGCCCACAGCCGACCGACCCGCCCACGGAGGAGCCCACCGACCCGGCCGGGGACTGCGAGGCCGAGTACCGCGTCACCAACCAGTGGCCGAACGGCTTCCAGGCCGAGGTGACCGTCACCGCCGGCAGGGACCTCGACGGATGGACCGTGACCTGGGACTTCGGCGGAGGTGAACGCGTCGGTCACGCCTGGAACGCCTCCGTCTCCAGCAGCGGGTCCGCCGTCACCGCCGTGAACGCCGTCCACAACGCCAGGGTCGCGGCAGGCCGGTCCACCTCGTTCGGCCTCACCGGCACCCACGAGGGGACCGTCTCCGCACCGCAACCCGTCTGCACCGGGACCTGACCCCCGCGGGCCCGCCCGCCCCACGACCGGGCGCCGGGGACCGGGGGCGCCGCCCACGGCGGCC
>NZ_JBSHDN010000203.1:0-11403 GCF_053616335.1 Nocardiopsis sp. NPDC055824 | reverse complement strand
CGTCCGGCCCGCGGGCCGTGCGGGCCGGACGCGGTTCAGCTGCGCGGCCGGGCCCGGTCCAGGATCAGCCCGGTGTCCGTCCCCCGGGGCAGGGTGCCGAACACGTGCCCCCACTCGCCGCCCAGACGCGACGCGGTGAACGCCTCCGCGACCGGGGTCGGCGCGTACCGCAGCAGCAGCGACGCCTGGAGGGTCAGGGCCATCAGCTCCACCACGGACCGGGCGCGGTACTGGACCTCCTCCTGGTCGCCCAGGGACTGCTCCAGGCGCTTGACGGCCGCGTCGTAGTGGTCGTCCACACCGGCGGCGGTGCCCAGCTCCGCGAAGAACGCCTCCACCGACTCCGGGCTGCGGCCCATCGCGCGCAGGACGTCCAGCGCCGCCACGTTGCCCGAACCCTCCCAGATCGAGTTGAGCGGCGAGTCGCGGAACAGGCGGGGCATCCCCGACTCCTCCACGTACCCGTTGCCGCCCAGGCACTCCAGGGCCTCCGCGGCATGGGCGGGCTGGCGCTTGGTCACCCAGAACTTGCCCACCGCCACCCCCAGGCGCCGGAACGCCGACTCCGATCCGTCGCCGCGCACCGAGCGGTCCACCGCCCCGGCCAGGCGCGTCATCAGGGCCGTCGCCGCCTCGGACTCCAGCGCCAGGTCGGCGAGCACGTTGCGCATCAGGGGCTGGTCGACCAGCGCCGCGCCGAACGCCCGGCGGTGCTCGGCGTGGTGCAGCGCCTGTACGACCGCGGCGCGCATGCCCGAGGCCGAGCCGATCACGCAGTCCAGCCGCGTGCTGTTGACCATCTCGATGATGGTGGGCACACCCCGGCCGGGTTCGCCGACCAGGTGGGCGACGGCCCCGTCGTACTCCAGCTCGGCCGAGGCGTTGGACCTGTTGCCCAGCTTGTCCTTGAGCCGCTGGACGGACAGCCCGTTGCGGCTGCCGTCCTCCAGCACACGGGGCACGAGGAAGCAGGTGAGCCCCTCCGGGGCCTGCGCGAGGGTGAGGAAGAAGTCGCTCATCGGCGCGGACGTGAACCACTTGTGCCCGGTGAGCAGGTAGTGCCCCCCGGAGGAGGGCACCGCGCGCGTGGTGTTGGCGCGCACGTCCGAGCCGCCCTGCTTCTCCGTCATCGACATGCCCGCGAGCAGCCCGTGCTTGGTGTGCGGGGCCCGCAGCCCGAAGTCGTACGTACGGGCCGTGAGCAGCGGCTCGTACCGCTGCGCCAGCTCCGGGGCGTGGCGCAGCGCGGGCACCACCGCGTAGGTCATCGAGACGGGGCAGCCGTGACCGCTCTCCGCCTGGGACCACAGGAAGAACTTGGCCGCGCGGGCCACGTGCGCGCCCGCCCGCTCCTCCGCCCACGGGGCGGCGTGCATGCCGTGCTCGACCGCCTGGTCCATCAGCACGTGGTAGGCGGGCTGGTAGTCGACCTCGTCCACGCGGTGGCCGTAGCGGTCGTGCGTGCGCAGCACCGGGGGATAGGCGTTGGCGGACTCGCCCCAGGCGCGCACCCGCTCCGACCCGGCGGCGTCGCCGACCGCGCGCACGTCGGCCTCGGCCCACTCGGCGCCCTCGCGCCGCAGTCCTTCGAGGAGGGCGGGGTCCTCCCCGGCGCTGTAGTCGCCGAGCGGTGCGGCCTGGTTGAACACCTCGTGTGTCGGGGGCATCGACCTACCGTCCTTCTGGCTCGGTGTTCGGAGGGTTCCGGAATCCTACCCGTGCCCGGGACGCCGAACGGAACAGGATTCGGTAACGCTGTGGACACACGTTTCCCCCGCCCCCTGCCTGATCAGACCGGGCGCGGCGGACCGCGGGGCATGGGAGCCCTCCCATGCGTCAGGGCCAGAGCAGACCGCGTTCCCAGGACCCGTCCGGCCCCGTGCGGGAGTAGTGCAGGCGCGTGTGGCGCCGGTCCGGGGCGGCCTGCCAGAACTCGACCTCGGCGGGGGAGACCACGTACAGGCCCCAGTCCCCGGGGGCCAGCCCCGGCTCGCGCTCCAGGAGCTCCCGGCCCCGGTCCGCGGCCCTGTCCACCTCGGCGGGATCGGCCAGGGGCCGGCTCTGCCTGCCGTGCAGGCCGGCCACCCGCGACTCCAGGGGACGCGCGAGGAAGTCGGCCGCGCACTGCTCCGGGGAGGCGAGCTCCACCGAGCCCCGCACCCGCACCTGGCGCCCCTGCGGCCCCCAGTGGAAGAGCAGTGCCGCGGCGGGGTTGGCGGCCAGCTCCCGGCCCTTGCGGGAGGTGGTCGTGGTGGCGAACCACCATCCCCGCTGTGTGAAGTCCTTCATGATCACCACCCGCGCCGACGGGGCGCCCGCCTGGTCCGCGGTGGCCACCGTCATCGCGTGCGGTTCGGGCACCCCGTCCCGCAGCGCCGCGGTGAACCACTCCAGGAACAGCTCCGCCGGGTCGTCGGGCGCCGCGGCGGGGTCGAACCCCGGCAGCGGGCCCGCGAACACCGGCAGCCCCCTCAGCAGGTCCCTGATGCCGTCCTTCGCCGGAGCCCCCTGCGGCTCCGGCGCGCTCCGGTCCCCGGGCACGGCCACCTCCACGGCTCGTACGGCCGGCGGCGTCCGGCCGGAGCGCCGCCGGTCCTGATTCTTCTCGCCCGCGCCGCCCGGCACAAGGGACGCCCCCCGCCTGTGGACGACCGTGTCGGGGGGGCGTCTGCACCGGTCAGGGGGCCGGGGCGGCCGGGAGCGGCGACAAGCCGGCGGACGCCGGACCGGGGCGGGGCCTGCGGGGGCGGACCCGGGGCCGGGCCCGCCCGCCGCCTCTCAGGCGCGGACCACCGCGCGCCGGACCGCGACCGCGGAGTCGTACCGGTCCAGGACCACCCGGGCCAGCTCCGGCACGTCGCCCAGGGCCTCGGAGACCACGGAGGCCCCCGCGGACAGCGACTGCGAGCGGATGCGGTCGGCGAAGAAGCCCGGGGCCAGCAGGTAGGTGGCCACCGCGACCCGCCGCGCCCCCCGGCCGAGCAGGGCGGCGACCGCCTCGCCCGGCGAGGGGCGGGCCGCCGAGGCGAAGGCCGCCACCACCTCGCGCCACGGCCCGCGCTCCGCCAGCCGTTCCGCCAGGGCCCCCACGGTCGCGTTGGCCTCCGGGTCGCCGGACCCCGCCGAGGCCAGCACCAGCGCCGTCCCCGGCCCGGCGTCCGCCCCCGCCTCGGCCAGGCGCCGCTCCACGGCGTCCAGCAGCAGGGGGTGCGGCCCCAGCGTGTCGGCGTAGTGCACCCGCAGCCACGGGCTGCGCCCGCGCGCGGCGGCGAGCGCCCTCGGCAGGTCCACCTTGCTGTGGTAGGCCGCGGTCAGCAGCACGGGCAGGACCACGGCCTCGCCGGCGCCCCCCGAGGCCAGCTCTCCGAGGGCCTCGTCCGCGCCCGGCGCGACGTGGTCCAGGTAGGCCGCCCGCACGTCCAGCCCCGGGCGCAGCGACCGCACCCGGTCCAGGACCGCGGCGACCGTCTCGGCCGACCGCGGGTCCCGGCTGCCGTGCGCCACCGCCAGCAGGGGCGCCGACGGGCGCCACCCCGGCGTCCCGGCGCTCATACGTGGATCCCGCACTCGGTCTTGCCCGTCCCGGCCCAGCGGCCGCTGCGCGGGTCCTCGCCCGGCTCCACGCGCCGCGTGCACGGCTCGCAGCCGATCGAGGGGTAGCCGTCGTACTGGAGGGGGTTCACCATCACCCCGTTCTCGGCCATGTAGGAGTCGACCTCCTCCTGGGTCCAGCGGGCGATCGGGTTCACCTTGGTCATCCGGCGCCGCTTGTCCCACTGCACGACGGGGGTGTCGCGGCGGGTCACCGAGTCCTCGCGGCGCAGGCCGGTCAACCAGGCGGCGTAGGGCGCCAGCGCCCGCTGGAGGGGCTCCACCTTGCGCAGGTGGCAGCAGATGCCGGGGTCGCGGCCGTGCAGGCGCGGCCCCAGGGCCAGGTCCTGCTCGGCCACCGTGCGGACGGGTTCGACGTTGATCAGGTTGATGTCGTACACGGAGGAGACGGCGTCGCGGGTGCCCAGGGTCTCGGGGAAGTGGTACCCGGTGTCCAGGAAGATCACGTCGATGCCGGGCGCGGCCTTCGAGGCCAGGTCGACCATGAGCGCGTCCGCCATGGACGAGGTCATGCAGAGCTGGTCCCCGAAGGTCTCCGCGGCCCAGGCGATGATCTCCTGGGCGGAGGCCTCCTCCAGCTCGCGCGCGGCGCGCACGGCGAGCTCGGGGCCGCCCGCGGCGGTGATGGTGGAGTTCATGAGTTCCCTTCCGTCGGTCTGGAGGGGGCGTCCGCGCCGGAGAACGACGCGGAGCGCAACCCGACGTACTTGACGCGGAACACGCGGGCGCAGGACAGGCAGGCCCAGGGGTAGCCCTCGCCCTTGACGGCGGCTCCCTCCTCCGGAACCAGGTCCTCGTCACCGCAGTAGGGGCAGTAGTGGGGCGCGGCCCTCTCGGACATGGCGCACCTCTTCCTTCGTCGTGTTCCACGGGTCCTGCTCGGGCACGGCCGGGGCGGCCCGCGGGGCGGGAGCCCGCCCCGGCCGGGCCGCTCCGGTCGCTACTTCAGGTCGGCGTCGTCCGCCCGGCCGACCCAGGACGCGAAGGACTCACCGTCCTTCTTCTGGTCCTGGAACCGGCGCAGCACCCGCTCGACGTAGTCGGGCAGGTCGTCGGCGGTGGTCTTCAGGCCGCGGATCTTCTTGCCGAAGGACCGGGTCATGCCCATGCCGCCGCCCAGGTGGATCTGGTAGCCCTCCACCTGCTCGCCGTCGGCGTTCATCACCAGCTGGCCCTTGAGGCCGATGTCGGCCACCTGGATGCGGGCGCACGAGTTGGGGCAGCCGTTGAGGTTGATGGTCAGGGGCTCGCCGAAGTCCGGCAGCCGTTTCTCGAGCTCGTCGATCAGGGTCGAGGCGCGGGCCTTGGTCTCCACGATCGCGAGCTTGCAGAACTCGATGCCGGTGCACGCCATCGTCTGGCGCCGGAACACGCTCGGCTCGACCTGGAGGTCCTCCGCGCCCAGGGCGGCGCGGATCGAGTCGATCCGCTCCTCCTCGACGTCCAGGATCACCAGCTTCTGGTCGGCGGTCGTGCGGATGCGGTCCGAACCGTGCTCCTCGGCGATCTCGGCGATGCGCAGCAGGGAGGTGCCGGAGACCCGCCCCACCCTGGGTGCGAAACCGACGTAGAACCGCCCGTCGTTCTGGCGGTGCACGCCCACGTGGTCGCGCTCCAGCCCGGGGTCCAGCTCCGGCGCGGGGCCGTCCTGGAGCGCGTACCCCAGGTACTCCTCCTCCAGCACCTGGCGGAACTTCTCCGCGCCCCAGTCCTTGATGAGGAACTTGATCCTGGCGCGGGTGCGCAGGCGCCGGTAGCCGTAGTCGCGGAAGATCGAGCAGACGCCCGCCCACACCTCGCTGACCTGGTCGGGGCGGACGAACGCCCCGAGGCGCTGGGCGAACATCGGGTTGGTGGACAGGCCGCCGCCGACGAAGAGGTCGTAGCCGGCCTCGCCCGCCCCGTCGCGCACGCCCACGAACGCGATGTCGTTGATCTCGTGGTTGACGCAGTGGGAGCTGCACCCCGACAGCGAGGTCTTGAACTTGCGGGGCAGGTTGGAGTACAGCGGGCTGCCGATGTGCTCGTCGTAGATCTGGCGGATCTGCGGTGTGGGGTCGATGACCTCGTGCTCGGCGACGCCCGCCAGCGGACAGCCCATGATCACACGGGGGGTGTCGCCGCAGGCCTCCGTGGTGGAGAGGCCGACCGACTCCAGCTTCTCCCAGATCGCGGGCACGTCCTCGACCCGGATCCAGTGGAACTGGACGTTCTGGCGGTCGGTGATGTCGGCGGTGTCCCTGCCGTGGTCGCGGGAGATCTCGCCGATGGCGCGCAGCTGCGCCGCGGAGAGCTGGCCGCCGTCGATCCGCACGCGCAGCATGAAGTAGCTGTCGTCCAGCTCCTCCGGCTCCAGGACGGCGGTCTTGCCGCCGTCGATGCCCGGTGCCCGCTGCGTGTACAGCCCGAACCAGCGGAAACGCCCCCGCAGGTCGGCCGGGTCGATCGAGTCGAACCCGCGCTTGGAGTAGATGTTGATGATCCGATCGCGGACGTTGAGCCCGTCGTCGTTCTTCTTGTTCTCCTCGTTCTTGTTCAGCGGCTCGCGGTAGCCGAGGGCCCACTGGCCCTCGCCACGGCGGCGTCGCGGCGTGGCCGCGGTCGCTGTCCTGCCGGGCTGCGCGGAAGAGGGAGGCATCGCGGGTGTCTCCGATGGGGTCGCGGGGTGCTCACAGTCCCGGCGCCCGCACCGCCGGCCCGTGGGCGCCGCACGTCGTCGTGTCGGGCGTCACGGGTGGGATCCGCGTGTGGGGAAGCGAAGAAGGGGGAGAGCGCCGGGGCCGCGCGCACCCCTGGGGTGCGTCAAAAGGCGGCGAGATTAACCGACGCTGCAACAGATGGCACTGCGGACCCGAAGAAAGTCCACGTGGCGGCGCACGCAGAGCATGGGGTCCAGGGCAGCGATCATGCAATGAGAATGTCACGGGCTTCCGGACTTTGTCCAGACGCGCCGAAAGGCCCCCGACGTGAGTCACGTCACTCACCGCGTCGCCCGGTGGGGCCTGTGCCCGCTAACGTTCTCCCCGTGGTGGGATTCTGGGAGGCGCTGTGGCACGCCGTCGACGCATGGCTGAGACGGCACCCCCGCGCGCACGGCGGAATGCTGCTCGTCCTGCGCACCGTGCGGGCGTTCGCCCGGGACCGGGTGGTCGGCCTCGCGGCCGAGTCGGCGTTCTTCACCCTCATCTCGCTGCCCGCGCTGCTGCTGTGCCTGCTGGGGGCGCTGGGGCCGCTGGCCGCCGTGCTGGGCGACGACATCGTGGAGGAGATCCGGGTCTGGATCCTGGACCTGGCCGCGCGTGTGCTCACCCCGGGCACGGTGGACAGCGTCGTCAGGCCGCTCGTCGACGACTTCCTCGGCGGCGCCCAGGGCGGGCTCCTCTCGGTGACGTTCGCGGTGTCGCTGTGGTCGGGGTCGCGGGCGATGAACGTCTTCATCCGCTCCATCACCATCTCCTACGGGCTGGACGAGCTGCGGGGCTGGATACGCCAGAGGGTCCTCGCGTTCGTCGCCTACCTCGGGGGGCTGCTGTTCGCGGTCCTGGTCCTGCCGGTCCTGGTGGCCGGGCCCGACATCGTGCACGCGCTACTGCCCATCACCGTGGGGCGCCTCAACCTCCTCTACTGGCCGACCGTGGTGCTGCTCGCCATCGCGGCGGTCACGCTGCTGTACGCGCTGAGCGTGCCGGTGCGCACCCCGCTGTGGCGCCACCTGCCCGGCGCGCTGCTGGCCACGCTGGTGCTGATCGGCGGGTCGGCCGCCCTGCGCGCCTACCTGGACGCCTCCCTGGGCCAGGTGAGCATCTACGGTTCGCTGGCGGCGCCGATCGCCATCCTGGCCTGGCTGTACGTGATGGCCGTCGCCGTCCTGGTCGGGTCCTCGTTCAACTCCGAGATCGACGCCATGTGGCCGACCGTCCGCACCGCCGCGGCCAGGGCCGAGCTCGCGAACCGCCGGTTCGAGCGGGCGGACCGCCTCGTCCAGCGGCGTGAGCAGGCGGTCATCGACACGATCGTGGAGGGCAACGGCCGCTGAGGCCCGCCGACTCGCCGAAGGTCGCTCCGCCCCGGTACCGTCGCGGAAGCCGTCCGGGAGGAGGGCCGCGGCCCCGCGGCCCCGGGTCCGGACGCCGCACCACGAGAGGTCACCCCCATGACCGTCCCCCCGTCCCCCGCCGGCCCCCGGCCCCGTGTCGCCGCCCCTGAGCGGGGGTACGGCGGATGAGGGCGTCGCCCCTGCTCGCCGCCTGTGCGAGCGCAGGCCCTCTGGCCTGCTTCGTGATCCTCCCGGTGGTGCGGTTCACGGGGAATCCCGTGCCGGTGGCGGCCGGGATCTTCCTCGCCCTGTTCCTCGGGTGGGCCGCCGCCTGCTGCACGACGGTCGCCCACACGGAGATGACGTTCTCGGAGAGGATCCGCTGGGCGGGGGGAGAGCATTTCTTCTCCGTGACGACCCGGTTCAACCTCGTCACCTCCGTCCCCCTCACCCTGCTCGCCCTGGCGTTCGTCGTCTTCAACTCCGCCTGGACGATGATGCCCCTGCTGGCGGTCTCCTGCGGGTCCGCCGTCCTGGCCTGGGTCCACCTGAGGAGGGAGCGTGCGGCGCGGCTGGAGGCCGCGGCGGAACCGGTGCTCACCGGGCCGAAGGTGATCGGCCTGCGCAGCCCGGGACAGGTGCCGCGGGGGTGGGTGCCGGTGGTGGTCCACCGGCCGCATGCGGGCATGCGGGACATGCTCGTCGACTATCGGGTCCACGTGGACGGCGACAGGGTGGGGACGGTGGCTCCTGGGGAGAGCCTCGTCGTGGGCCTTCCCCCGGGACCGCACAGCGTCCGGTGCGCGTACGCCGGGTTCTCCAGTGTCCCGGTGTCCTTCGCGGCGGTCCCGGGCGTCACCGTCCACCTCGTGGGCGAACCGGGGGGAACGGCCGCCACCGCGGCCGCCGACCAGCGGAACCGGCCCCAGGAGTACATCAGGCTCTTCAGGCTCCCCGGTTGACCGGTACACCGCCCCGGCGGGGCCGACGCGCGGTCCCGGAACCGCGCCGGCCGTGGTCGGCCGGGGGCCGTGCGCGCTCCGGGGCGGATCGAACCGCGGGACCCTGGCCGGATCCGGCCATTTTCGGTGTGAACCTCACGACGGGTCGGAGGGTCCACAACAGGGGCGGGACAGCGCGGAAAGTCCGGTCCGCATCCCGTGCCGGGGTGATCTTGCAGGTCGGGGGAGGGACAACGGAAACACTGTCGGAAGTTTCGCAGCGGATACCGGGTCCACCGGCCCATGGCCGGAATAGGTCCGGAGGACGACCATCAGTATCATCTCCAGCAGCATCGACTACGCGTGTGCCGGCACCACCGCTTGGTGACCACCCAGGCCGCGACCTACCGTCACCGCTGACCGAGGTCTCCCGTAACCCGTACACGAACAGGTCCACGTTTCCCATGCCTTCGGAGGCACCATGAGCCGGGCGTCCCGACCGGGGCAGTCCCGGCCCACCGCCGTCATCGTCATCGCGCCCGACGAACACAGCGCCGAGATCGTCATCGAGGGGCAGCGCCAGGTCGTCACCGGCCGCGCCCCGAAGGAGACCCGGCGCGCGGCCCTGGACGTCGCCACCGGCTATGCCGCCAGAATCGGGCAGCCGGTCCTGGTCGACGCCCGTGACGCCAACGGCGTCTGGCGCCTGGTCGCCACGCCCGACGGGGTGGTCCAGGCCGCCGAGCCTCCCGCGCCCGTCGCCGCCCCGGTCCCGCCCCCGCCCGCGGCCCCCGCGACTCCCACGCCTTCCGCGAGTCCGGTCCGGCCCGCGGGCTCCGGGCGCAGGCGCGGCCTGGTCATCGCCGGGGCCGCGGCCCTGGCCCTCGTCCTGCTCGTGGGCGCGGGCGTGGTCGTGACGCGCTTCCTCCCGAGTGGCGGCGCCGACCCCGCGGAGCAGGCGGCCGACGACGTCACCCTCAACCACCCCGCGCCGCCCCACTTCTCCGAGACCGTCGACTTCAGCGAGGCGCTCGCCACGGGGAGCCAGCCCGGGGTCAGCCGCGACGGCGAGCTCCTCGCCTACGTCGACCCCGAGGACCGGCTCAACCTGTTCGACGCCGACGGCTCACGCCTCTGGGCGGCCGACCTGCCGATGGGCTCCGGCGAACTCCTGGGCTCGCCCAGGTTCGTGGAGTACGGGGGCGGGCCCGCGATCGTGGCGGAGACGGCGGGAACCCTCTGGTTCTGGCCCGCGGACGGCGGGGAGCCCGTCGACATCCCGATCCCGGAGAACGCCTCCGCCCAGTACGTGGGCAGTTCGGTGCTCGTGCGCAGCGAGGAGGAGGCCTACGTCCCGGTCGCGGACGCGCTGGAGCCCGTGGAGGTCCCCGGGAGCGCAGCCCCGATGCTGGCCGAGGGGGAGAACGTCCTCGCCGCCGTCCTCAGCGGGCCCTGGACGTGGGTCTCCCCGGACGGCGACCCGGTCGAGGTCAACGCCGAGCGCCCGGACGAGGCCGGTGAGATGGAGTCGGTCGTCACCGCCCTGCGCGACTACGTCATCGTGCGCTGGGAGCCCCGCGAGGGCGACGAGACGATCCTGGCCTTCCACGACAGCGAGGACGGCAGCGTGATCGGTACCGCTGCCGTCGACCCCGCCCTCCTGGAGGACGTCCGCCACCGCTCCGGCCCCGTCGGGACCGACGTGGTCGCCTACGGGCCCATGGTCCTGGACCCGGCGACCGGCGAGTCCGCGGTGGTCCCCGGTTTCATCCCCGAGATCGCGGTCGGCGCACGGGTCTTCGGCCGGCTCGACGGCGCACTCGTCGCCGTCGACGCCTCCGGAGAGCCGTCCGAGGCCCCCGAAGGCTCGGTCCAGCCCAACGGCCTGCTCGGTGAGCGGGCCGTGGTGGTCCACGACGACCACCTCTATGCCATCCCCCCTGAGTAGATCTCTCCCCCTGAGCAGATCACTCGCAGAGAAGAGAAAGGAGTGGGATGTCCCCCAAGAAGCGCGTTCTGACCGTGACTGCGGCCGGTCTGTTCATGGCCGGTTTCTCCGTCAGCCCGGCGTTCGCCGTGACCGGTGACGAGACCACCCCCGACGTCGCCCCCGCGGTGACCGAGGCAACGGTCGAGTCCCCTGTCCTCCCCGTCCTCGACGAGGTCGTCCTGGAGGACGCGCCGATCACTGTGCCGGACCTGTTCCCGGCCGACTTCCCCCCTTCCCCGGAGAACCCGGGCGATGGTGAGAACCCGGGCAACCCCGACCCGCCGGTCGACCCGGACCCCGGTGACCCGGGTGACGGCGAGGACCCCGGAGACGGTGAGACGCCCGGACCCGACCCGGATCCGGACCCGGACCCCGACCCGGATCCCGACCCCGATCCGGATCCCGACCCCGATCCGGACCCGGACCCCGACCCGGATCCCGACCCGGATCCCGACCCGGATCCCGACCCGGATCCCGACCCGGATCCCGACCCCGACCCGGGCCCCGACCCGGACCCGGGCGAGGGCACCGACCCCGGTGACGACGACGGCGACGAGAGCCAGGCCCCCGGCGGCACCACCCCCGGTGGTACCACCACGCCCGAGGCCCCGGCTCCCGTCAACAGCGGCGCCGACGAGACCCTCGCCCAGACCGGCGTCGACATGCAGGGCTTCGTGCTCGGTGGCGCCGTCGTGACGGGTATCGGCGTTCTGGCCCTGTGGGCCGGTGCGCGGCGCCCGTCCCCGGTCGCTTAGCGGTACCCGCGTCCCACGGTCCCGACCGTGGACGCACCAGGGCCCCCGGTCGTGTCCCACGACCCGGGG